>JAFIEF010000113.1 GCA_020832655.1 Paracoccaceae bacterium | reverse complement strand
CTGAACCCCTATCTGGCCTGCGCGGGGCTGCTGGCGGCGGGGCTTGCCGGGATCGCGCAGGGGCTGGAGCTGGAACCCGAAATGCGCGGCGACAGTTACCAGAACGCGGGCGCGCGCGAAATCCCCAGAACCCTGCGCCATGCGGCCGATCTGCTGGAGGGATCGGCCATGCTGCGCGCGGCCTTTGGCGATGCGGTGGTCAATCACTATACGCGCGCGGCACGCTGGGAAATCGAGGAGCATGACCGCGTGGTGACGGACTGGGAACGCAGGCGCCTGCTTGAGCGCGGCTGAGGGGCGCTGCCCCTCTTGGCCTGCGGCCAATTCAACCCGGAGTATTTCCGGCAAGATGAAATCTGAAATCACAGGAAAAGAGATGACGAAGATCAGTTTGGTGTCCCCCGTGGACGGGTCGGTATATGCCGAGCGGGACGCGTTGTCGCCAGAGGCGGCGCAAGACGCAGTGGCCCGCGCGCGCATGGCGCAGGGGGCCTGGGCGGCTTTGGCGCTTGAAAAGCGTATTGCCATTGTGATGGCGGGCATTGATGCGCTGGAAGCCATGGCACCGCAGATCGTGCCGGAACTGGCCTGGCAGATGGGTCGCCCGGTGCGCTATGGTGGCGAATTTGGCGGCGTGCGCGAGCGTGCGGCCTATATGGCGCAGATCGCGGCGGCGGCGCTGGCCGATGAGGTGATTGAGGAGAGTGACCGTTTCACGCGCCTGCTGGTCCGCGAAGCGCAGGGCGTGGTATTTGTCATCGCGCCCTGGAATTACCCGTTCCTGACGGCGGTGAATACGGTTGTACCTGCTCTGATCGCCGGAAATGCCGTGGTGTTGAAACATGCCAGCCAGACCCTGCTGGCGGGCGAGCGGCTGGCCGAGGCCATGCACAAGGCCGGCGTGCCGGAAGATGTGTTTCAGAACGTTGTGCTCGATCATGCCACCACTGAAACCCTGATCCGCGCGAGGGCCTTCGATTTCGTGAACTTCACCGGTTCGGTTGGCGGCGGGCGCGCGATTGAACAGGCCGCTGCAGGCACGTTTACTGGCATCGGGCTGGAACTGGGCGGCAAGGACCCCGGCTATGTGCGCGCTGACGCCGATCTGGATGCGGCTGTGGACGGGCTGATGGACGGCGCGATGTTCAATTCGGGTCAGTGCTGCTGCGGGATCGAGCGTATTTATGTTCATGAGAGATTGTATGATGCCTTTGTCGAGAAAGCCGTGGTCTGGGTGCGCGGGCAGCGGTTGGGCAATCCTCTGGAGCAGGACACCACCATGGGGCCGATGGCCCATGCGCGTTTCGCGGCCATCGTGCGGGGCCAGATTTCTGACGCTGTGGCGGCGGGGGCTCGCGCGCTGATCGATGTGGCTGAATTTCCCGCTGATGATGGCGGGGCCTATCTGGCACCGCAGATCCTGATTGATGTCACCCATGACATGCGCGTCATGCGCGAGGAAAGCTTCGGGCCAGTAGTGGGCATCATGCCTGTCCGCGATGATACCGAGGCGATCCGCCTGATGAATGACTGTGACTACGGGCTGACGGCTTCGATCTGGACGCGGGACGTGCAAGCGGCACGGAGCATCGGGGCGCAGCTTCAGACCGGCACCGTGCTGATGAACCGCTGCGACTATCTGGACCCGGCGTTGTGCTGGACGGGGTGCAAGGATACCGGGCGCGGCGCGGCGCTTTCGACCCTTGGCTATCATGCGCTGACGCGCGTCAAATCCTACCATCTGAAAAAGGCCTGAATTATGGGACTGAGTGCAAACTGGAGCTATCCGACCACGATCAAATTCGGGTCGGGGCGGATTTCGGAACTGGCCGAACATTGCAAGGCCGTGGGCATGGCAAAGCCCTTGCTGGTCACGGACCGGGCGCTGGCCACATTGCCGATCACCGCACAGGCGCTCGATATCCTCGACGCAGCTGGTCTGGGCCGCGCCATGTTCAGCGAGGTGGACCCGAACCCCACCGAGGCAAACATGCAGGCCGGACTGCAGGTCTACCGCGCAGGCGGGCATGACGGGGTTGTGGCCTTTGGTGGCGGCTCGGCACTCGATCTGGGCAAGATGATCGCGCTGATGGTGGATCAGCCCGTGGGCGTCTGGGATCTGGAAGATGTAGGCGACTGGTGGACGCGCGCCAATGCCGACACGATTGCGCCGATCATCGCTGTGCCAACCACGGCGGGCACCGGGTCCGAGGTCGGGCGCGCGGGCGTTCTGACCGACAGCGCGACACATCGCAAGAAGATCATCTTTCACCCCAGGCTGATGCCCGCTGTGACGATCTGTGACCCGGCGCTGACCGTGGGCATGCCTGCCTTCATCACGGCAGGCACGGGCATGGATGCGCTTGCCCATTGTCTGGAAGCCTATTGCAGCCCGCATTATCATCCGATGAGCCAAGGGATTGCGCTGGAAGGTATGCGGCTGGTGCTGGAGAACCTGCCGCGCGCCTATGCCACCCCGGATGATCTGGGGGCGCGCGCGCAGATGATGTCTGCAGCCGCGATGGGGGCAGTGGCGTTTCAGAAGGGTCTGGGCGCGATCCACAGCCTCAGCCATCCGGTGGGCGCGGTCTATAACACGCATCACGGCACCACCAATGCCGTGGTCATGCCGATGGTGCTGGAGTTCAACCGACCCGCCATCGAGGAGCGTATCAGCCGTGCCGCCGCCTATCTGGGCATTGCGGGCGGGTTTGACGGTTTTGCCGCGCATATCATGGAACTGCGCGCGGCCCTGTCGATCCCCGCCACACTGACGGCGATGGGGGTCGAGGCCAACCGTCTGGACGAGTTGACCGAAATGGCGCTGCTGGACCCGTCCTGTGGCGGCAATCCGGTCGAGATGACGCGCGAGAACACCCGCGCCCTTTTCGAGGCGTGTTTGTGATATCGCCAGCGAGGGAGAACGCATCACCGCGCGCTCATAGATACATGAAAAGGGGTCATGCCTCAGATGTGCGAGATGATGGGTCGCTATCGGGCGCAGGGGCGTACTTTTAACAGCGAAAACGAGTTTGCTCACTGTCACGCGCTTGCGGGTCAGACGACCGCCCCTAACTGGCGTCACACGCAGTACCGAGGCAGGCCGAACACCGCAGTAATGACGCGCGACTTTGCAAACCCCGCTTTCTACCGACTGCGGCTGTTGTGGGCTGGGGAGGCGACTGGCCGCGAGAGCCATTTTCTGCAACTGCAATGCCGCAAGATCACAGTCGGCTTTCCGCCCTGTACGAAGGTGACGGTCACACCGTTGAGGTCGGCCCTAAGCTGCCGGTCGGCCAGTCGATCGGTGCGCTCCGAAGTGGTCGCACAGGCGCGATGCAGCATGCGCCCACAGTCAGTCCAGAGCGCACTGTCATGCAAAGCGCGGCATGTATACGATGATCGACAGGTAGGGCGGTTCGCCGATTGTGACCTTGCGAAACTCCGGTCTCAGGCAAACTCATCACTGATTATGGCTCATAGCGAAGCAATCTTCAGGTTGACGCCGACCAGCGCGTGACACCAATGATGACGCGACTGGGTCGAATCTACTGCATGATGATCGGTTCAATGACCCACAGTGATCTCGACAAGTTGCCAGATGCTACGCGAAAAAATGGTTTCAGTCCTGAATTCAAGATTATCATCGAACGGGTAGATCAGCCATAGTGGGCCTTTATCCCTTACCGACATTGCACTACCGTTGCGCTCATATGCCACCACAGGAAACTCGGTGGCAACTTCAGATGCAGGCATATTTACTACGTAGTCATTGACGGCCCGCAGACTGATCGTGTCCGATGATGACACTTCTCCAAGCACGTCGTGTAAAGCAACACCAATGAACAGTTGTTCACCATCTGTCCAAGGGGTTGTCGTTTTGAAAGAAATCTCAGGGAACTGGCGTAACTGCTCCATTGTGAAGGTCACCGTCGCGGTTGGCGGTTTGTGAACTGTCAGAACAACATCCGCAAATGCTGAAAGTGGCAAAAAACTGACCGCCAGAGCCTTAATTATACCCACCACACGAACAAGGCGTTGAAATCCCATTCTTCCTCACTCCTCTATAGAGTTCTATTTGGCTTGCAGTTGCACAGTCACCTACTCGTACTTGTTGCTCAGATGCTCACTCAGCGCCATAATCAGCTGAGGCAATTAACTCTTGGTTAACGTAACACGCATACTTTGCTATCCATATCATGTTCTGTGCTTCGAAGGAGTGAATGATGCGTTTTGGCTTACATGCGTACACACTCAAACGCGGAATTATGTTCCAGTTCTTGGCGCTCGTCCTAACTTTGAACATTTGGCAATTGGGCATCTCGGGCGCTAAAGCTACTGATCCCGATATCGTCCTTGAAGTGCAGCTTGGAGAAGGAGCGGTTATAGGCTTTACGATCGACGACCTTCGTGCGCTCCCGTTGACCGAGTTTGAAACCTCTACAGTTTGGACGCAGGGCGCAGACACTTATACCGGGGTGCTGCTGCTGGATCTACTATACCACATCGGCCACACGACCGTTCGCGGCGCAGTCATGGTCCGCGCACTTGACGGGTATTCAGCACAGGTGGAGGCTGATCTCATTACAGCAGAAGCGCCTCTGCTGTCATTCCTGCGCAATGGAACCCCGATGTCGGTGCGCGATCAGGGGCCAATCTGGTTGATCTTTCCATATGATAATAATCCTGCGTTTAGAACCGAGTCCATTTACGCGAAGAGTGTTTGGCAGGTACGGTCTCTCGAGGTTCAGCATTGAAGAGAATTCAGGCAATATGGAAACGTCTTGCCGTACCGCTTCTGGTTGTATCGACCTGTGCCTTGCTGCTCGTTTTGGTGCCTCTTGCACGTGAAGTGGACCGCAAGTTCAATGATCTCCGTACCGCAGGCGCAGATAATACTTATTGGACAGTTTCACAGCTGGAAGTTGATGTACATCGACTGATGGTCGCGGCCCTGGCCGCTCGAGATAAGCCAGGGCAGCAAACGCTCTCAGCACTCAGAACACGTTTTGACGTCCTTTTCAGCCGAGAACAGATCATCTCTCGAGGCGTAATCGGAGCAGAGATGCAACGCTTCGAGGTGGCGACCGGTTATCAACGTAGTACCATTCAGTTTTTGGAACGATTTACCCCAGCTATCGATGCCGATGACACCACACTTTTGGCGTCACTCGACGCAATGATTTTCGCTCTGGAAGAAGTTGCGACAGACACGCGCGCATTTGCCTTGGAGGTAATGCATTTCTTCAACGCTGAGGCTGATCTCGAACGCGCCGAATTGGAGCAGTTGCGAACACAAACCTCTAACCTGGGCTATTTTGTTATCTTTATGCTCGCTGCGATGCTGCTGATCCTCTGGTCGCAGATGCGCCAGCAAAAAAGGACTCAGACAGCGCTTGTAGAGGCCAAGGGCGCTGCTGAAGCTTCGGCCGCAGAAGCTGAAAGCGCAAAAGCACAGCTTGCTGCAGCAGTCGAGGCTCTTCCGGACGGCTTTGTGATCTATGATCGTGAAGAGCGCCTAGTCTTGGCAAATAGCCGCTATCGGGGCTTTTTTCCAAAGATTTCCAATTGCCTAATCCCCGGCACATCGTTCATTGATATCGCGCGCGCTGCAGCGAAGGCTGGTGAGATTGCTGACGCGAAGGGCCGGGAAGATGAATGGGTGACAGAACGTCTGGCCCAGTTTCGTCGCGCAGATACGATTTACGAGCAACGCAACTCAGATGGCAGGATGCTGCGCTACTACGAGAAGCCGACACGCGACGGTGGTCGCGTCGGGCTGCGGATGGACGTGAGCGAACTGCATGAGGCGCGGGAACGTGCTGAGGCGGCCAGCCGGGCGAAATCTGCGTTCCTGGCAAACATGAGCCACGAGATACGCACACCTATGAATGGTGTGCTGGGCATGACCGAGCTTCTGTCATCGACTGACTTGAACACAGAGCAGCGCGAGATCGTCGGCACGATCCGTGAGTCAGGTGATGCATTACTCAGTATCATCAACGAGATACTTGACCTTGCCCGGATCGAGGCGGGAAAAATGGAATTAAACCTCGAGCCTTTTCTTCCAGCAGAACTGGTCGAACGGATCAAGGCGCTGCACATGGTCGGCGCGCGCTCGAAGGGGATTGCGCTGATGATCAGCGTCTCGCCGAAAGCTTGCGCGCAACAAGTTGGCGATACCACGCGGATTGTTCAGATCCTGCACAATCTTGTCGGTAATGCCATCAAGTTCACACATGCAGGATCAGTGCGTCTGGAAATTGACAAGACCGAGGCAGGCCAACTTTCGATGACTGTGACAGATACAGGCATCGGTATGAGCGAGGAGCAGGTTGCGCGGGTTTTTGGCGAGTTCGAGCAAGCTGACAATTCGGTGACTCGTCGCTTCGGTGGCTCGGGCTTGGGTTTGGCGATCGTTAAGAAGCTCGTGGGATTGATGGGCGGGCACATCAATATTGTGAGCGCACCAGGAAAAGGCACTGAAGTTAATGTATTTTTACCTATGCCAATCGGCGTTATTTCGAATGATAGCCAAACCACCGTTGCGCCTGACGTTTCAGCTTCGGAAAAACAGGAACAACTGCGCGGATTGCGGATCTTGGTGGCCGAAGACAACCGCACCAACCGGTTGATACTAGAGAAGATGCTCAGAAGGCTGGACGTTGAAGTTATCTTCGCTGAGGACGGTCAGCAAGCTTGCGACCTGTGGAAGCCTGACACCTTCGATGTGCTCGTTTTTGACATATCGATGCCAATCAAGGATGGGATTCAAGCTTTAAGCGAAATCAGAGTGCGCGCGCACCGTGCTGGGGTCGCAATCCCTTTTGCTATCGCTGCAACAGCGAATGTGATGGTCGACCAAGTAGAATCGTATCTAGCTCATGGTTTCCAGACCGTTATCGGGAAGCCTTTCCGCCAAGCTGATCTTGTAAACGCACTGGAAAGCGCGATTAACAGGGACATGGACGCTTTGCCCAACGCTGCGGTCGGGGACCTGCTCTTAGGGCCTTCAAAAACGAGAAGAGGGAATGACCAACAGAGTAGGGATAGCTGGGAATAAATATCAACTTGGCAGTCATAGGTACATGACCACGGCGCCATGGTCCAATCTTAGCAACCATCCGGTTTTGCGAAACTGGACTACAGCACTTGGATAGGACTGATCAGCAGTTCGTGGTCACGCATGACCCGCACTGCAACCCTCGCGCTTGACTTTGGAAAACTAGCTCTGCGCATTGTCGCCGGTCGAAGTTGGCGGAGTGACTGGCTGCTTATGTAGTTCGCCCTGAACAACTCGCAACGCTCTGATTTTGTGTAGGAAATAGGCATTTTCTGTCGCCCTTGATTGCAGGGTTTTGTATGATCCCAACCGAAACCTTGCAATTTCGGGGTGGGCGATGAAGGCGAAGCCGAAGGGGCCAGAGCAAGACGATCTGTTTCGCGCGCGTCTGGTCGAAATCATCGACATGCGCCATGAGCTGGTAAATGTCTGACGTCAGCACCCATGGAACATTTTAGGTATCTTGCGGAACGGAGGGTTT
>JAFIEF010000077.1 GCA_020832655.1 Paracoccaceae bacterium | reverse complement strand
GCAGGCCAAGAGGGGCAGCGCCCCTCACCCCCGCTCCAGCAGGCGCCTGCGTTCCCAATCCGTCACCACGCGGTCATGTTCCTCGATTTCCCAGCGCGCCGCGCGAGTATAGTGATCGACCACCTCATCGCCAAAGGCCGCGCGCAGCATCTCTGATCCCTCCAGCAGATCGGCGGCATGGCGCAGGGTCCTGGGGATCTCGCGTGCACTGGCATTGCGGTAGCTGTCGCCGCGCATCTCGGGTTCCAGTTCCAGCCCTTGTTCGATCCCGGCAAGCCCCGCCGCCAGCAGCCCCGCGCAGGCCAGATAGGGGTTCAGATCCGCCCCGCCGATCCGGCATTCCACCCGCACCGCTTTTGTGCCATCGCCGCAGACGCGGAACCCTGCAGTGCGGTTGTCCAGCGACCAGACTGCCTTGGTAGGGGCAAACATGCCCACGCAGAAGCGCTTGTAGCTGTTCACATTCGGCGCAACCAGCGCCGTGATCTCGCCCGCATGGGCCAGTTGCCCCGCCATAAACTGCCGCATCAGCGCCGACATGCCATATTCCGCGCCCTTGTCCAGAAAGGCGGGCTGGCCGTCCAGCGTCCAGAGTGACTGATGCACATGGCTCGATGACCCCGCGCGCTGGTGGTCATACTTCGCCATGAAGGTCACGGACTTGCCTAGCCCATGCGCGATTTCCTTGGTCGCCTGTTTGGTGATGACGTGGAAATCGGCGGTGTTTAGCATCTGGTCATAGCGGATGTTGATTTCCGCCTGCCCGGCTTCGGCCTCGCCCTTGGAATTTTCGACCGGGATGCCCGCACCGTAAAGCCCGTTGCGCAAGGCCCGCATGAGGGGTTCCTCTTTCGAGGTCTGGAACAGGTGATAATCTTCATTATAGGCTGAAATTGGCGTCAAGGCATCAGTGCCGCCATCGCGCAGCGCCTCATAGCTCTGTTCGAATATGTAGAATTCCAGCTCGGTCGCGGCCATCGCGACATAGCCCATCTCGCGCGCGCGGGCGACCTGACGCTTCAGGATCGCACGAGGGGAAATCGCGACTTCCTCATGCGTATGGTGATCGAGCAGATCACACAGCACCAGCGCGGTGCCCGCCAACCACGGCACGCGCCGCAGGGTCGCCAGATCGGGCTTCATGACGTAATCGCCATAGCCCTTTGCCCAACTGGTCGAGGCATAGCCCTCCACCGTCAGCATCTCCATATCGGTGGCCAGCAGGTAATTGCAGCAATGTGTTTCCTTGTGGCCAGAGTACAGAAAATGCGCCGCATGGAACCGCTTGCCCATCAGCCGCCCCTGCATGTCCGGCGCGGCCACCAGAACCGTATCGATCTCGCCCGCCTCGAACGCTTCGCGCAGCTCCTCGAGTGTCAGTGTCCCAGGCATCCTGTCATCCCCCTGTCTTGCATGTGTTTCATCGGGCCTTGCATGCGCCGACGCTGTCGGCCCCGTTGCCTGCGCATCATGCGCCTGCAGGCCCAGTGCCGGGCTGTTCGGCGACAGCCGCAGTGATGATGATCTCGACCTTGAGCTCGGCAGAGGCCATGCGGGCTTCGCCACAGGCGCGTGCAGGGGCATGACCTGCGGGAACCCAGGCATCCCAGACGGCGTTCATTTCGTCGAAATCGGCCATGTCACGCAACCAGATGATGGCCTGAAGGATGTGCGTTCGGGATGATCCCGCCTGCGCCAGAAGCGCGTCGATCCGCGCAAGGCAGTCATGGGTCTGCTCGGTCACGGTCGATCCGGCGCCGACCTGGCCGCACAGGAATAGAGTTCCATTGTGAATGACGATGCTGCTCATGCGGGTTTTGGTGTTCATGCGAGTGATCGACATCTGAAGATATTCCTGTGCGTTAGAGTCCGAGAACGATGGTTGGAAGCCACAGTGACACAATGGGCACGAAGGTGGTGATCAGCACAACCGGAAGATAGGCGAACAGCACGAAAACAAGTGTCGGTGCCAGCATGCCGCCAATGCCCACGCGTCCGATAAGTGCCGCGAAATACAGGATCGGCGCAGTTGGCGGCGTGATCAGCCCCATGCCCAGATTGACGCCCATGATGGCAGCGAACTGAATCGGATCAACACCGGCCTGTATCGCGACCGGCAGCAAAAGCGGTGCGCCCAGCAGGATGCCCGAGACATCTTCCATGAACATGCCGATGATGATCAGCATCAGGTTGATCAGCAACAACAGGATGATCGGCTCAGAGCTTATCGCCAGCAGGCCTGCCATGATCTGCTGCGGCACTTCTTCAAAGGTCCAGAGCCGTGCCAGCATGGTCGCGAAGAAGATCAGCAGCATCAACACACCCGCAATCTGCGCGGATTTCCAGATAACTTCGGACAATGTGCTCCAGGTGAGGTCACGGTAGAGATAGATCGACACCGGGATCGCATAGACAACAGCCACGGCGGCGGCCTCGGTGGGTGTGGTCACGCCGCCATAAATGAAGCCAAGAATGATCATCGGCATCAGCAGGCCAGCGCCTGCCTTTTTCGCGCGCAGGAATGTCTCGCCCGCCATTTCGCGAAATGGCGCAGGCTCCGGGGAAACCAGCGGCATATTGCGGGTCAGAATCCGGTTCCAGAAGGCCAGTAACCCCATCAGCACCACAGCGGGGCCGGCAGTGGCCAGAAAACAGGCCAAGATCGATGTACCCGTGACCCAGCCATAGATGATCATCGAGGCCGAAGGCGGGATCAGCAGTGCCAGAACCGAAGAAGACGAGATCAGCGCCGTCGCATAGGCGCGGTCATAACCGCGTTCTTCCATGCGCGGGATCATGATACGCCCGATCGCCGCCACCGCCGACGACGCCATGCCCGAAATGGCCCCGAACACGGCCGTGGCGATGATCGCGACGATACCCAGGCCACCACGCAACCTGCCGAAGATCGAATCCGCCAGATCGACCAGGCGTCCGGCTATGCCGCCCGATGCCATGATCCCGCCCGCAAGGATATAGAGCGGGATCGCCACCAGAATGATCGACGACAACTGGTTGAAGCCAGCCCCGACAAGAAAATTCGCCGATGAGTAGTCGCCCAGGACGATTAACAACAAGACTGCCGCCGCAAAACACAGGGGCACGGGCACGCCAAGGATCAGCAGGAATGCCAGCAGCATGGCGTCGATGACGATGAGCGGGCTCATGCGAGTGTCCTTCCGACCAGAAGTTGACGTAGCTTCAGGGCTGTTTCGATGATGAAATACAGGCACATCAGCGCAAGGCTGGTGGGCAGGATGGCAACCACCCAGGACATGGGGATGCCGATCTCAAGCGAGACGGTGCCGCGCCGGATGACGAATTGCAAATAGTCCCAGGCCCAGACCGCCATCCAGCCCGCCAGCGCTGCCGACAGGGCAGATGCCAGCACCCCAAGCGCCTGATGCACCCGTTCACGGGTAAAGATCACCTCGACCAGTCCGGCCGAGATATGCCCGCGCTCCCATGTGCCGTGGATCGCGCCGACGAAATAGAGCGCAAGGGCGGAATAGGTGACGGCCTCTTCGATCCAGAAGATCGAGTAATTCAGCAGGTAGCGGCTGATGACGCCCGCGAACACCATCAACACCAGCGCCGTGCCGAGCAACACCAGCACCAATCTTTGCAGGCGCAGTTTCCAAATCCAGAGCGTCAGAGCCCAGCGCGGCAGGCCGGGCGGGGTATTCACACCGTCGCGGGCGAAATCCTCGGCGACGTTGTGACCGGCCAGAGGTATCGGTGGCAGGCTCATCTGCTGGCTCCCTGTGCAAGTGACGGCGTGCAAGTGACGGCTGGCCATCGTGCCAGCATGCGTTGCCGGATGCGGCCAGAATTATCCGGCCGCATCCGTATCCCGCAGCGTTCAGTCGAGCCCAAGAGCCCCGCGCAGGGTTGCCATTGCTTCGGCGCCGATCTCATCCTCGATCAGCGGCCAGACATCGGCCCGAACCCGGTCAGCAATGGATTGCAGAGTATCGGTGTCGAATTGAACGACATTGATACCCATCTCGCGCATCCGGTCCATGGCGGCCTGATCAGCGGCGGCCACATCGACAAAACGCTGGTTCGCGACCTCGACCGCCGCATCACGCAGGATCTGCTGATGTTCGGGTGACAGGCGCTCAAGACGATCGGAGTTGATGAAGATCCAGTCCATCTCGAAATGGTTGTTATACTGGACCCATGTCTTTGCGATATCGGCAAAGTTCTCCAGCGTCATCTCTGGCGTTCCGCCGATGGCGCCGTCAGCCACGCCAGTCTGCAACCCGGTGTAAAGCTCGGCCCAAGGCAGCGATGTGGTCTGGAAGCCCCAGGTGTCGAGCATCACCCGATGCGTTGTGCCCCCGGGCCAGACCCGGACGCGCAGATTGCGTTCCATATCGACATTGCCGGGATCGGCAATCTCCTGATCGGTGGCAAAGACCACGCCCCCCATGCCCTTGCCAAACACGCCCAACGGGGTCAGGCCCTGCCGGTCAAGCGCGGTTTCGACAATCGAGAAGACAGGGCCGCCGGGCGTGAGCGAGTCGCGCGCAGTGTCGTAATCGATGAAGGAGAACGGGAACCAGGTGATCGCGAGGCTGCGATCAGAGGCGGTCGAGAGGGGTTGCATGGCCATGTCGATGGCACCATCGGCGACCTGCTCGTAAACTTCGGTCCAGTCACCCAGCTGGCTCGCCGGGAAGACGCGGATTGTCAGCTCGCCGCCAGAACGTTCCGAGACAAGTTCTGCGAAATGATTGGCCGCACGCGCGCCATCCGAATCGGGCTGCGCGAGCGTTGACAGGCGCAGGGTCTGGGCCGCCGCATCGCCGAACACGGCCCCGCTTGCGCCCAGTGCAATGCCTGCTACCAGCGCATAACACGCTGCATTCCTGAATTTTTCCTGGATCGTCATTCAAAACCTCCCACGGTTTTAAGCCATCGAATGTCTGGTTTGAAAACAGATATTGTATGGCTTGTATGATCTGATGTAGAAACAATATGACTACATGCGGTCGATATTCTGTCAAGAATTAATGTATTGTATGACATGAAATACATACAATCGGCGCATGTCAGACTATTTGGCTTGCTGATGATGCAATGGGAAATTACCAGTGAAGACGCAGACAATCATGCAAGTGCTGCCTATGCAGAAGGAGCAGGCATGTTCAGCCGCCTAGATCAAAGTGCCCAGCAGACGGCCCTGTTTCAGCAACTCGCCAATCGCGTGATCGAACTGGTCGAAAGCGGTGAATTGAAGCCCGGGGACAGGCTGCCGCCACAGCGCGACATCGCACGCGAGGCCGGGGTGAACCTGAGTACGGTCACACGGGCCTTTGCGATCCTTCAACAGGACGGATATGTGACCAGTCGGCAGGGACAGGGCTCTGTCATCACCGATCGCGTCCGACAGCACGATTTCCGTTCTGCACCCGAAGATGTTTCGGGATTCATTGATCTCTCGGTCAGCCGACCGGCCAATGATGCATGGTTGCGCAGCAGCGAGGCCATCCTGAGCGCGCTGCCGCAAGACGGCCGTTTCGCCCAGACGGCAGACTTTCATCCTGCGCAAGGCCCTGCCTGGGCGCGCAAGGCGTTGGCAGACTGGCTTGCGCCCGTTCTTGGCCGCAACGCACCTGAGCGCATGATCCTGACCAATGGTGCGCAACATGGTCTTGCCTGTGCGCTTGGCGCGATTGCCCGGCCCGGTGGGGTCGTGCTGACCGATCCGGTGACATATCAGGGGGCTGCAGCCCTGTGCGAATCGCTTGGCCTGAAACTGACATCCGTGCCGATGGATGCCGGGGGCATGATCCCCGAGGCTCTGGATCAGGCCTGTCGGCGCACACGCCCTGCTGCAGTTTTCCTGACGCCCACCTTGCACAATCCCCTGACACTCACATTGTCGGCCGAACGTCGCTGCGCCCTTGCCGATGTAGTACGCCGCAATGGAACCCTGATCCTGGAAGATGATGTCTATCGCCCGCTCATGCCCGGCGCGCCCGATGCCATTGCAGTCGCACATGATGACATCACCATCCATGTCACCAGCCTGTCGAAATGCGCTGCACCTGGTATTCGCTTTGGTGCCGTGTCAGCGCCTGAGCATCTGGTTGCCGATATTACCACCATGCTGCGCGTCAATTGCTGGAGCACGTCGCCCCTGACCGCGCTGATCGTGACGCGAATGATGGAAACCGGTCAGCTGGCGAAGATCATCGGCACGGTGCGCGAGGAACTGGCGGCGCGTCACGATGTGCTGACATCGATCTTCCAGCCCCATGAAATTGATGTGGTGGTTGGGGCGCCGCATGCCTGGCTCAAGCCTCCTGCGCCCTGGCGCGGTGATGATTTTGTCAGGGCTGCGGCACAAAACGGGATTGGCCTGCTGCCGGGGGCCGCTTTTGCCATTTCCCGCGACACGCCGCCGCCCGATGCCGCACGGATCAACATCGCGGCAACCCGGTCGGTGGCGCAGCTCGAACGCGCCGCACGCATCTTGCGGCGTCTGATGGATACGCCACCCGCGCTTGCAAACCTCTCGGCATAACCTTCGCAAAAGTGATCCGATCACATGAAGACCCGGCTCGTCGCAGCGCGTGGACCCGCGCCCCAAACTGCTGAAATCGCCATCATCGGTGCCGGCATCATTGGCCTGGCCTGCGCCTCGCGTCTGCGCGAAGCTGGTCACGAGGTCGTCTTGATCGACCCGAACCCGCCCGGATCAGGCGCATCTTACGGCAATGCCGGGACAATCGCGGATTATGCAACCCAGCCTGTCGGCACTCCGCAAGTATTGCTGAGCCTGCCTCGGCTATTGTTCGACAGGAATTCGCCCCTGACGATCAGGCACGCAGCGCTTGCGACACTTGCGCCGTGGTTGTTGCGCTTTGCCTGGCAATGTCTGCCTGGGCCTGCGGGGCGCAATGCCCGGGCCATCGCCGCATTGCTGGGCGATGCCGGGCCCTTGTGGCGTGAATTCGCGGACCAGATCGGGGCATCACATCTTCTGAGCGCACAAGGAGCGCTCTATCTCTACGACTCGGACAAGGCGGCCCGCGCCGCTGAAAAGGATTTGGCGGGACGCAGGCGTGTCGGCGTCACGGTAGAGATGATCGGCGCGACCGAATTGCACAGGCTCGAGCCAAGCCTTCAAGCCCATGACTATCGCGCAGCCCTGTTTCCAGGTGCCATCTTCATGACTGATCCGGGCAAGATGGTCAGCGTGCTTGCCAACGCAGCAGGCGTCGCCGTTCTGCCCCATCGTGTCACGCATCTGTCACAGCGGGGCAAAATCGTTGATCTGAGTGGTGAAGGGTTCAGTCTTCAGGCCCGCAAGGTCATCATCGCGGCGGGGGCGCATTCGCGCGTGTTGGCGCGACTGGCTGGCGACAGGATCCCACTTGATACCGAGCGCGGTTATCACGTCGAATGGGACATGGATGTGCCGCGCCTGACGCGGCCGGTCTGCCGTACCTCGCGGGGCTTTTATCTATGCCCGATGGAGGGGCGGTTGCGTGCGGCTGGAACGGTAGAACTGGGTGGCCTGAACCTGCCACCGTCGAAAGCACGCGTGACCAGACTGATCGAAGGCGCACGCGACATATTCCCTGATCTGCCAGAGCCCGCGCGCGACTGGATGGGCTTTCGACCGTCAATGCCCGATAGTTTGCCCGTGATCGGACACTCCCGTTCCAGCGCTGGCGTTATCCATGCGTTCGGCCATGGCCATCTTGGTATGACGCTTGCGCCCGTAACGGCTCAGATCGTCAGTTCTCTTGTCGCAGGCGTCCCCCCCGCGCGCGACATCAGTGCGATCCGCCCTGACCGGTTTCAGTCAGCACCTGCGCGATAATCAAAACCTGTATCGGGTCTGATGCCGGAGAGTGCAGGATCCTACGCTAAGCGCAGAGCACTCGTTTCCCGTAATCGCGTAGATTGCCGTTCGGGTCGACATACCGGTAGAGCGTGACCGGTTTGACCCCCAGTTCCTTAC
>JAFIEF010000017.1 GCA_020832655.1 Paracoccaceae bacterium | reverse complement strand
GGTCCTGCCAGACGATTGCGTTATGGATGGGCTTGCCGGTCTTGCGGTCCCAGACCAGGGTGGTTTCGCGCTGGTTGGTGATGCCGATGGCGGCAATATCGCGCGCCGCCAGCCCCGCCTTTTCAATCGCCGCTCGGGCGGTCGCCGCTGTGGTGGCCCACAGGTCCGAGGGGTCATGCTCGACCCAGCCTGATCGGGGGTAGTGCTGCGGAAATTCCTCTTGCGCGATGGCAGCGATGTTCATGCCGGCATCAAACATGATCCCGCGGCTGGATGTCGTGCCCTGATCAAGTGCAAGAATGTAGCCCATCAACGCCTCCTGTAGGTCAATCAGGCCCAGCTTGGCGCATTAGTGCCCCCTTCCGCAAGCCCCGCGCGCCATTCGCCCACAGGCGCTTCCGGCTTGCGCAATGTCGCATGCGCTGTCCGCGATCTAGGGGCGCAGAGGCGGGCGCTGTCCGGCATGACCCGCTGACATCCCGCCTGCGCGCGTTTTCCGCAAGATAAGGCAACGCGCGCGCAAGCAGAACGCTTGCGCAGACCGCCAGTTTCCGATGATATGCGGTTTCAACATGTTACCGGGTGGACACGGATGCAATTTGGCTTTGGCCGTCGATATATTCCTGTTCTTGCAGCATCATTGTCGTTTCTGCTGAGCGCAGCGCCCATGCTGGCGCAGGATGACGTGCCGGTCGTTGCCGCCGCCTCGGACCTGCAATTCGCCGTTGAAGACATCGCAGCAGCCTTTGCGGCAGAGACGGGTATGCAGGTGCGGCTTTCGCTAGGCTCTACCGGGAATTTCGCCCGACAGATCCGCGAGGGGGCACCGTTCGAGATATTCATGGCGGCCGATGAGCAGTTCATCAACGATCTGCATGCCGATGGCTTCACCCGCGACGAAGGCGATCTTTACGCCATCGGGCGGGTGGTGATCATGGTGCCGCATGGGTCGGAGTTGACGCCAGATGCGGAACTGGACGATCTGGCCGCGATGCTGGCGGCGGGGCAGATTACGCGCTTCGCCATCGCCAACCCCGAACACGCGCCCTATGGCATGCGCGCGCGCGAGGCGCTGATCACGCGCGGGCTGTGGGATGCACTGCAACCCTTCATGGTGCTGGGCGAGAATGTAAGCCAGGCCGCGCAATTCGCGCTTTCGGGCAATGCCGAAGGCGGGATCATCGCCTATTCGCTGGCCTTGGCACCGCAGGTCGCGCCACGCGGCACATATGAGCTGATCCCCGAGAACTGGCACGAACCCCTGCGCCAGCGCATGGCACTGATGAACAATGCCGGGCCAGTGGCCGAGGCATTTTACGCCTATATGATGGAACCTTCCGCCCGCGCGATCATGGAGCGGTATGGCTTCGCCCTGCCAGAGGAGTAAGGCGTGGACTGGACCGCTCTGGAACTCTCATTGAAGCTCGCATTCTGGACCGTCGTGATCCTGCTGCCGGTGTCGATCCTGTTCGGGCGGTTTCTGGCGTTTCGCCGGTTTCGCGGCAAGGCGCTGGTCGAAGCGCTGGTGATGCTGCCGCTGGTGCTGCCGCCCACAGTGCTGGGCTTCTATCTGCTGGTCACGCTGGGGCGCAACGCGCCCATCGGGCAATGGTGGCACGGCGTCTTTGGCAGCCAGCTTGTGTTCAGCTTCCAGGGGCTGGTTGTGGCCTCGATCCTGTTCAACCTGCCCTTCGCGGTGCAGCCCGCGCAGCGCGGCTTTCAGGCAATCCCGCCAGAGGTGCGCGAGGCGGCAAGCTGTTGCGGCATGTCGCCCCTGCGCAGCCTTTGGAAGGTGGAATTGCCGCTGGCCTGGCCGGGCGTGGTCACGGCGATGGTGCTGACTTTCGCCCATACGCTGGGCGAATTCGGCATCGTGCTGATGGTCGGCGGCTCGATCCCCGGTGAAACCAGGACCATCGCCATCGCCATCTATGACCGCGTGCAAGCCTTCGACACAAGCGCGGCGGCGACCATGTCGGCAGTTCTGGTGGCGATCAGCCTGTTCACCATTGCAGTGACCTTCGCGCTGTCGGCCCGCGTCGGCAGAAGGCTGGGCTGATGGCGCTGGAGGTGATGGCAAAGGCCACGGCGCCGATTCCGCTGGATATAGCGTTCCGGGTGGAACCGGGTGAGTTGCTGGCGCTGGTCGGGCATTCGGGGTCGGGCAAGACCACGCTGTTGCGAACCATCGCCGGGCTGTGGACGCCTGCGCGCGCGCGCGTGGCAGTGAATGGCACGCCGTGGCTGGACACGGCGGCGCGGGTGAACCTGCCCCCCCATCGCCGCCGCGTCGGGCTGGTATTCCAGAATTATGCGCTGTTTCCACATATGAGCGCCGCACAGAATGTCATGGCGGCGATGGACCGGGCCGACCCGGTCGAGGCCGCGCGCATCCTTGATCTGGTGAACCTGCACGGATTGGGCGACCGCCGCCCCGCGCAGCTTTCGGGCGGGCAGCAGCAGCGCGTCGCGGTGGCGCGCGCGCTGGCAAGACGCCCAAAGGCGCTGCTGCTGGACGAACCCTTCTCGGCGGTGGACCGGGCCACGCGCGAAAAACTATATGCAGAGATCATCGCGCTGCGCGCCCATCTGAAGATGCCGGTCATCCTTGTCACCCATGATGTGAACGAGGCGCAGTTGCTGGCCGACCGCATGCTGGTGATCGAGAAGGGGCAGGTCGTGCGCGAAGGCACCACCGCCGAAGTGATGGGCGACCCGCGCGCCTTGCACGCGATGGGCGTGCGCGAGTTGGCGGCGATGCTGCCCGCGACCGTGGCCGAGCATCTGCCCGACGGGCTGACGCGCCTTGACGGCCCCAGCGGGCCGCTGTTTCTGCCCACGGTCGAGGGCGCGCCGGGAAGCCGTGTCCGGGTGCGGATCATGGCGCATGAGGTGATCTTGTCGCGCGCGCGCCCCGAAGGGCTGTCAGCGCAGAACATCCTTGCGGGGCGTATTGCGCAGATCGTGCCGGGTCAGGGGCCGGGGGTGATGGTTCATGTTGCACTGGGCGGGCATGAAATCATCGCCCGCATCACCCGCCGCGCCGCCGATCAGATGGCGCTGCAACCCGGCGACACGGTCCATGCCATCGTGAAATCCATGTCCGTGGCCCGTGACCATATCGCCCGCGCGCCCAATGGGGAATGACCGGATCGCCGGTATCGCCAGCCGCGCCTGTGATGTGCCGGACAGATATGCGCGCGGCTTGCTTGCTCAGGAACCGTCGCGCATGGCCATGCGCAGCGCCTCTGGCAGGGTCTCGGCAAATACCGCCAGTTCCGGCTCCGGCGCGGTGCTGACGCGGATGCAGCGATCCATCGGCGCAACGAAGGGCATGCGCACAAAGACGTCGCGCGCCATCAGCTCATGCAGCACGGCGCGCGCGAAATCGCCATCGCGCCCGCAATCGATGGTGACGAAATTCGTGGCCGAAGGCAACGCATGCAGCCCGTTATCGGCCGCGATCTGCCCCAGCCGCGCGCGCGCGCCGGCAACACAGCCCTGCACATGGGCCAGCCAGTCCTGATCGTGCAAGGCCGCCAACGCGCCGGCCTGCGCCAGCCGCCCCATGCCGAAATGGTTGCGGATACGCTCGAACATCGCAATCAGCGGGGCCGCGCCTATTGCATAGCCCACGCGCAGCCCGGCCAGCCCGTAAAGCTTGGAAAAGGTGCGCATGCGGATCACGCGCGGATTTTCGACATCCAGCGGCGGGGCGGTGCCTTCGGGCGCGGCCTCGATATAGGCTTCATCCAGCACCAACAGCGTGCCTTCGGGCACGGCATCGATCATCCGCCCCATGATGCGGGCCGAATGCCAGCTTCCCATCGGGTTGTCGGGGTTGCAGATATAGACAAGCTTCGCGGCAAGCTGCTCGGCCCGTTCCAGCAGCGCTGCCGGATCCTGATGATCGTTGCGGTAAGGCACCTTGTGCAACTCGCCGCCAAAGCCCGCGACATGGTAGTTGAAGGTCGGGTATGCGCCGTCAGATGTGACCACCGGGTCGCCGGGGCCGACCATCATGCGCACCAGCAGGCCCAGAAGCCCATCAATGCCTTCGCCGATGATGATGTTTTCAGGCGCGACGCCATGATGCACGGCAAGGGCTGCGCGCAGATCATGGCATTCGCTGTCGCCATACATCCAGACATCAGCGGCGGCGTCCTGCATCGCCGCGATGACGCGGGGCGAAGGGCCGAAGCCGCTTTCATTCGCCCCCAGCCGCGCGCGAAACGCGCGGCCTGCGGCGCGGATATGCGCCTCTGGCCCGACAAAGGGCACTGTGGCAGGAAGCTGGGCAACAAGGTCTGTGTAGCGCGGCTGTGACATGGCTTATCCATAGGCGAGCACGGTGCGGGCGGCAAGCCTGCTGCGCAAGGCGCGTTATACTGTCTCGCCCCGCGCCATGCGGTCCAGAAAATCCTGCGCCTCTGCCAGCACCTGCTTTCGGCGGGTCTGATCCATCCGGTCCCAGTTGCGATAGATTTGCGCCATACGCGGATTGCCCTGAAAGCGGTCGCGGTGGCGGGTCAGGAAATGCCAGTAAAGCAGGTTGAAGGGGCAGGCTTTCGCGCCGGTCTTCTTTTTCACGCGATAATGACAGGACGCGCAGTAATCCGACATCCGGTCGATATAGGCGCCCGAGCTGACATAGGGTTTTGACGCCACCACACCCCCATCAGCAAATTGCGACATGCCGATGGTATTGGGCGCTTCGACCCATTCACAGGCGTCGGCATAGACCGCCAGATACCATTCATGCACCTGTGCCGGATTGATGCCCGCAAGCAGCGCGAAATTGCCTGTCACCATCAGCCGCTGGATGTGATGGGCATAGGCCAGATCGCGGGTCTGGTCCACAGCCTGCGCGATGCAGTTCATCCGCGTTTCCGCCCCCCAGTAGAAGGCCGGCAGCTTGCGCTGATGGTTCAGCGCATTGCAGCGCGTATAATCCGGCCCTTCCAGAAAATAGATGCCCCGGATGAATTCGCGCCAGCCGATGATCTGGCGGATGAAACCTTCGACCGAATTGATGGGGGCTGCGCCCGCCTGATAGGCGGCCTCGGCCCGTTTGCAAACCTCCAGCGGGGAAAGCAGCCCTGCATTCAGGTAAAGCCCGATCACGGCATGATAAAGATACGGATCACCTTGCAGCATGGCGTCCTGATACGCGCCGAAATCGGGCAACGTATGGGTGATGAAATGATCCAGCGCCCGCAATGCGCCTGCGCGGTCGGTCTGGAACGTGAATGGGCGCAGCGTGCCGAAATTGTCGGGAAAGTGCGCCTCGACCAGATCGAGCACGTCGTCCAGCACTGCGCCGCCTTGCGCTTCGGGCGGTCCCTTGCGGAACAGATCGGCTGTCGCGGGTTTGCGGTTGTCATGGTCGTAATTCCACTTGCCGCCCACCGGCTTGTCGTCCTCCATCAACAGGCCGGTCTTGCGCCGCATTTCGCGGTAGAAATATTCCAGCCGCAGCGCCTTGCGCCCCTTGGCCCAGGCCTGAAACGCGGCATGCGAACACAGGAAACGGTCATCGGCCAGCAGCGCGACTTTCAGCGGTATCTCCTGCAACGCCGCGATCAGCCGCCATTCGCCCGGTTTGGTTGCCAGTACCTCGCGCGCCCCATGATCTTCGGCCCGACGCAGCAATTCACCGGGGATTGAACCGGTATTTTCCGCATCATCCAGCGTCGTATAGGCGACCTGCCAGCCCGCCTCTCGCAGTTCAGATGCGAATTTGCGCATGGCGGTGAACAGGAATGCAATCTTCTTGGGGTGGTGGGGGACATAGGCGGCTTCCTCGGCCACTTCGGCCATCACCACCACATCGCGCGCGGGATCGGCCTTGCGCAGCGCATGGATGTCATGGCTGAGTTGGTCGCCCAGCACCAGCACCAGCCTTACCATGCGACCTGCTTTCCCGCCCAGTCAATGAACAGCCCCGATTGCGCGGGCGTCAGGCTGTCGATCACGCGCAGCAGGTTATTCGCAGCCTCGGATGGCAAGACCGAGGGGTGGCGACCCAGATAGTCTTGCGTGAAGCGCGTGGCCACTGTGCCCGGATGCAGCGCCACGCAGACCGCGTTCTTGTGTGTCCGTCCCAACTCTATGGCCGTGCCGCGAATGATCTGGTTCAGCGCGGATTTGGCAGCGCGGTAGCTGTGCCAGCCCCCCGCGCGATTTTCGCCGATCGACCCCACCCGCGCCGATAGCGCGCCCAGCACGGCAGCTTCATCGCGCGGCAGCAAGCGCAGCGCATGTTTCATCACCAGCGCAGGGCCGATGGTGTTGAGCGCGAATTGCGCGGCCATTGCATCCGCGGTCAGATGTTTCAGCGCCTTTTCGGGGCTGTGGCCGTCAATTTCCAACGCGCCGGTGGTGATCAGGATGCGCTGAAACGGCCCTTGCAGCGCGCCCAGATGCTGTGCAATGGATGCCTCATCGATCACATTCAGCCCGTCGCGGCTGCGCGACAGCCCCGTGACCTGCCAGCCCTGCCCCGCCAATGCGGCGCAAAGCGCCTGCCCGATCCCGCCCGACGATCCGATCACCAATGCGCGTTTCATCCGCCCTCCAGCCTGTCTGGCCAGAGTTAGGTGTCGCGCGGCATCTGTCCAGTCGGTCGCACAAGCAAGATCGCCCCGCGCGCCAGAGCGCGCAGGGCCAGCCTGATCTCAGCCAAGCGCGTCACTGCAGCGTTTGCAGGTGCCCGGATGCGTGTTGCGCCCGACATCGGGCGTGATCTTCCAGCAGCGCTGGCATTTTTCGCCCTCGGCGCGTTCGAACACCACCCCCACACCCTGCACTTCGGGCAGGCGGAAGGCTTCAGCCGGGATCGGGTCTGCGGTCAGCGCCATGCCAGAGGTGATGCAGATATCGGCAAACGCGACCGATTTCAGCGCCGCCATGATGGCGTCGTCACGCACATGCACCACCGGGGCGGCTTCCAATGATGCGCCGATCACCTTGTCGCGGCGCTGGATTTCCAGCGCCGCCGTGACGACGCGCCGCGCCTGACGGATGCCCGCCCATTTCTGCGCCAGCGGTTCATTCAGCCAGTCGGCAGGCGTGGCGGGGAAGTCCTGCAAATGCACCGAACTGTCATCGCCGGGGAAGCGCGACAGCCAGACATCTTCCATCGTGAAGGCCAGCACGGGCGCCAGCCATGTGGTCAGGCGGTGGAACAATATGTCCAGCACAGTGCGCGCAGACCGGCGACGCAGGCTGTCGGCCCCGTCGCAGTAAAGCGCGTCCTTGCGGATGTCGAAATAGAAGGCCGACAGATCCGATGTCGCGAAGGTAAAAAGCTTCTGGAACACGCCCTGAAAATCGTAGGTGCCATAGCCCTTGCGCACCTGCATATCGAGTTCCGCCAGACGGTGCAGCACCCATTGTTCCAGTTCCGGCATATCGGCGGGGGCAACGCGTTCGTCATCGCTGAACCCGTCCAGATTGCCCAACAGGAAGCGCATGGTGTTGCGCAACCGGCGATAGCTGTCGGCCACGCCTTTCAGGATCTCGCGGCCAATGCGCAGATCGACCGTGTAATCGGATTGCGCCACCCACAGCCGCAGGATATCCGCGCCATATTCGTTGATCACCTCTTGCGGCGCGACCGTGTTGCCAAGCGATTTGGACATTTTCATGCCCTTTTCGTCCAGCGTGAAACCATGCGTCAGCACGCCCCTATAGGGCGCGCGCCCCTTGGTGGCGCAGGCTTGCAGCATCGAGGAATGAAACCAGCCGCGATGCTGGTCGGTCCCTTCCAGATAAAGGTCGGCAATCCCGTCGGGGCTGCCATCTTCGCGGTCACGCAGCACGAAGGCATGGGTCGAGCCTGAATCGAACCACACATCAAGGATGTCGAACACCTGCTCATAGGCGTCAGGGTCATGCAGCCCGTCCAGCATGCGTTCCTTGAAGCCCGCGCGATACCAGATATCCGCGCCTTCGGCCTCGAATGCATCCTTGATGCGGGCATTCACCTGCGCATCGCGCAGCAGGAAATCGGGGTCGGTGGGCTTGGCACCCTTTTTGGTGAAACAGGTCAGCGGCACGCCCCAGGCGCGCTGGCGCGAGAGCACCCAGTCGGGCCGCGCCTCGATCATCGAATAGAGCCGGTTGCGCCCGGTCTGGGGAGTCCATTTCACCAATTTGTCGATGGATTCGAGCGCGCGGGCGCGGATGGTGTCGCCATGCTCGCCCATCCCATCATCGACCGGCTTGTCGATGGCCGCAAACCATTGCGCGGTGTTGCGATAGATCAGCGGCGCCTTTGACCGCCAGCTATGGGGGTAACTGTGGCGCAGTTTGCCCTTGGCAAACAACGCGCCTGCATAGGCCAGTTGCTTGATGACGGCCACATTCGCGCCGCCTTCCTTGCCATCGGGCTTGATGATGACCTCGCCCCCGAACAGCGGCAGATCGGCGCGGTAGCTGCCGTCTGGTTCGACGTTATACGTCATCTTAAAGTCAGGATGCTCATCCTTGAACTTGAGATACAACTGATAGTCGTCATCGCCATGGCTGGGGGCGGTGTGAACGAACCCGGTGCCAGCGTCATTGGTGACGTGATCGCCGGGGAGCAAGGGCACTTCGAAATTCCAGTTGTTCCCGTTATCTTCGTCGCCCTCGACAACGCCTCGGAAAGGGTGGGCGAGGATGATTGATTTCAAGAATTCATTTTGGACCTGATAGCGTTGGAAAAGCTTTGCTTTGAATTTCTCTTGCAAGCCAACCGATAATCCATCTGCAAGCATAATCCATTGGCCGACTGAAAGTTTTGAACCCTCATCGACCTCAGATACCTCGTAGATACTGTAAGACACCGCAGCAAAGCTTGGGTTAAACGCGACTGCACGGTTTTGCGGGATCGTCCACGGTGTTGTCGTCCAGATCACGACACATGTCGAATGCGCTTTAAGCTCTTCTATTGAAAGTTCTTTGCTTGACGATCTCGTCGACGGTTTTCCCATCTCACGGGTCAAGTCAACGCCGTCTGAAAGCGGTTCTTCTCCGACGATTGCGTATTTCAGATGCTCAACCGGAAAACCCACCCAGATCGTGTGCGATGTGTGCTCGTGATACTCGACCTCCGCCTCGGCCAGCGCGGTTTTTTCCACCGGCGACCACATCACGGGCTTCGACCCCTGATAGAGCGCGCCGTTCATCACGAGTTTCATGAACTCATCCGCGATCACGGCCTCGGCGTGGTAATCCATCGTCAGATAGGGGTCATCCCATTTGCCGGTGATGCCAAGGCGCTTGAATTCCTCGCGCTGCACCTCGATCCAGCCTTCGGCGAAGCGGCGGCATTCCTGACGGAAATCGACGATATCCACCGCGTCCTTGTCCAGCCCCTTGGCGCGGTATTGCTCCTCGATCTTCCACTCGATGGGCAGGCCGTGGCAATCCCAGCCCGGCACATAGCGTGCGTCCCGCCCCAGCATCTGCTGGCTGCGGGTGATGAAATCCTTCAGAACCTTGTTGAGCGCGTGCCCGATATGCAGATGTCCATTGGCGTAAGGCGGGCCGTCATGCAGGATGAAGGGCTTGCGGCCTTCGGCGTTCTCGCGCAGCCGGTCATAGATGCCGATACGTTCCCAGCGTGCCAGCCAGTCGGGTTCGCGCGATGGCAGGCCTGCGCGCATGGGAAAATCGGTTTGCGGCAGGAACAGCGTGTCTTTGTAGTCAGGGGTGTCACTCATGGCAGGGTCACTTTTCGCGATGTCAGGGAAATGGCGGGCGCCAAGGCTGACCCGGCACTCCGGGCGCGTCAGAGTGCCGGGACGCTAATTCGCTGAAGGATGATCGCTATCTGTGCCATGCGCCGCCTTATAGGTGGCCTGCCCTTGCGCGTCCAGTGGCAAGGCGCATCCGCGACAGGGGACGGGGGGCTGCCGCCCCCCGGCTGACCTGCGGCCAGAACCCCCCGCCTCAAGGGGGGCCAGCCCCCCTTGAGAAACCCCCGGACACCAATTGAGTATTTCGGGCAAGATGAAACCCTGCATGCTTGCCTTGAGGGCCGGGATGCGGCAGTTCTGAGGGTAAAGGGAGGGTCTGCCCATGCTGATGCCGTTTCATTTCGCCTATCATGTCGATGATCTGGAGGCTGCACGCGCCTTTTATGGCGGGGTAATGGGATGTGCCGAGGGGCGCAGCACCGAGAGCTGGGTGGATTTCGATTTCTTCGGCCACCAGATCAGCCTGCATCTGGGCACGCCCTTCGCCAGTGCCCCCACTGGCAAGGTGGGCGATCACATGGTGCCGATGCCACATTTCGGGCTGGTGCTGGATCTTGCGCGATTCCAGGCGCTGGCCGAGCGGTTGCGCGCAGCCGGGGTCGAGTTCGTGATCCCGCCCAGCCTGCGTTTCGCCGGCGAACCCGGCGAGCAATGGACGATGTTCTTCCGTGATCCGTCAGGCAATCCGATCGAGGTCAAGGGCTTTGCCCGCATTGAGCAGGTGTTTGAAAGCTGAGTCTGCGGGCGACCCAGGGGTCGGACCGCAAGCGCTTTGAATTGCTTGACTCGATTCCATCGCTGGTGTTTGGTTGCGATATCGGACCGTGACGGGCATGCCCTGCATGCGCCTTCACGGCAGCGATCGATCAAGAACAACCAACGGAGGTAAAGATGAACAAGACATTGACAGCAGGGTTGCTTGCGGCAGGCGCGATGATTGGCAGCGCCGCCGCTGCGCAGGAAACCTTCATCTCGATCGGCACTGGCGGGGTGACGGGGGTGTATTACCCCGCCGGCGGCGCAATCTGCCGTCTGGTCAACCGCGACCGGGCCGAGCATGGTATTCGCTGCGGCGTGGAATCGACCGGCGGGTCGATCTTCAATATCAACGCTATCCGCTCGGGCGAGCTGGAATTCGGCGTGGCGCAGTCTGACTGGCAGTTCCATGCCTTCAACGGAACCTCGCGTTTCGAGGAAAACGGCCCATTTGAAGGGCTGCGCGCGATGTTCTCGCTGCACCCGGAGCCGTTTACCGTGGTGGCGCGCGCCGATGCGGGGATCACCAGCTTTGATGACCTGCCCGGCAAGCGTGTGAATATCGGCAATCCCGGTTCCGGCCAGCGCGGCACGATGGAAGTGGTGATGGAAGCAATGGGCTGGACCGAGGACACCTTCGCCCAGACCACCGAACTGCCCGCAGGCGAACAGTCGCTGGCGCTGTGCGACAACAATGTGGACGCCATCGTCTACACTGTGGGCCACCCCTCTGGCGCTATTCAGGAAGCCACCACTGCCTGTGACACCGTGCTGGTGAATGTCGATAATGACGTGATCCGCGCATTGGTCGAAGAGCGCGACTATTACCGCATGGCAACCATTCCGGGCGGGATGTATCGCGGCACGGCCGAAGATGTCACCACCTTCGGTGTCGGCGCGACCTTCGTATCCTCGGATGCGGTCAGCGACGAAGTCGCCTACCAGGTGACCAAGGCCATCTTCGAGAATCTGGACCAGTTCACCGGGCTGCACCCCGCCCTGGCCGGTCTTGACCCTGCAGAGATGGTCAGCGACGGGCTGTCGGCCCCGCTGCATGACGGTGCAGAGCGCTACTACCGCGAAGCCGGTCTGATCGACTGATCGCAGGCAATCTGCATGTCAGCCTGGCATGGCCCCTTGATCGGGGGCCATGCCTTGGCAGCCCTTTCTGGCTGCCCCGACAGATTTCAAGAACAATTCAGCAGGGGGTGGCTGCATGTCGACCGAGCAAAAGCCGGCAGGGCGTCAGTTCAGCGATGACGAGCTTCAGGATCTGGTCGCCAGCACGGATTCAGGTGGACGCAGCCCCGATAACCGCTATATCGCCGCCCTGATCGCGATCGTCGCCTTCCTGTGGTCGTGCTTCCAGATATGGATCGCCGACCCGCAATTCAGCTGGGCGCAGCATATCCCCTTTGTGCGGGTCATCGGGTCAGACCAGACCCGGCCCATGCATCTGACATTTGCACTGTTTCTTGCCTTTCTGGCCTATCCGGCCTTCAAGGCCTCGCCGCGCCGCTACATCCCCTGGTATGACTGGATCCTTGCCATTACTGCTGCGGGCTGCGCGTTTTACGTGTTCTGGTTCTCGCGCGAGATCTCCGGCACGGCACGCGAAGGTCTGCCCACCCAGACCCAGATCATCGTCGGCATCATCGGGCTTGTGCTGCTGCTGGAAGCCAGCCGCCGCGCGCTGGGCCCGGCGCTGACCATCGTCGGCAGTGTATTCCTGGCCTATAGCTATTTCGGGCAGGGCTGGCTGATCCCCGATCTGATCGCGCATGAGGGGCGCAGCTTTACCGGCATCATCAACACGCAATGGCTGTCAACCGAAGGCGTGTTCGGCATTCCGCTGGGGGTGTCCACAGCCTTTGTGTTCCTGTTCGTTCTGTTCGGCGCGCTGCTCGACAAGGCCGGTGCAGGCAATTATTTCATCAAGCTGGCCTTTGCCGGGCTGGGGCATCTGCGCGGCGGCCCTGCCAAGGCGGCCGTGGTGGGGTCGGGCGCGACCGGGCTTATTTCCGGTTCGTCCATCGCGAATGTGGTGACAACCGGCACTTTCACCATTCCGCTGATGAAGCGCGTGGGCTTTTCATCTGAAAAGGCAGGCGCGGTCGAGGTGTCATCATCGGTCAATGGCCAGATCATGCCGCCGGTGATGGGGGCAGCGGCCTTTCTGATGGTCGAGTTTGTGGGCATTTCCTATCTGGAAGTGATCAAGCACGCCTTCATTCCGGCGGTGATCAGCTATATCGCACTGATCTATATCGTGCATCTGGAAGCGCTGAAGAACGGCATCCCGGCGCTTGGCCAGGGGTCGAGCCTGCTGGCAATGCTGCTGAAGGTGGCAATAGGTTTTGTGGTCGCAGGCGCGGCGTTCTACGGTGTCATCGCGACTGTGAACTTCCTGCGCGATGTGGCACCCGCGATTTCGGGCGCCGTTATCCTGAGTGCAATTCTGGTGATCTATCTGGCGTGTCTGTGGGTTGCGTCGAAACGCGCGGATCTGGAACTTGATGACCCAAAGGCCAAGAAGATCACCCTGCCGGTGATGAAAGAGGTCGTCCCCACCGGGCTGCATTACCTGCTGCCGATTCTGGTGCTGATCTGGTTTTTGATGGTCGAACGTCAGTCGCCCGCGAAATCGGCTTATTTCGCTGTAATCACGATGCTGTTCATCATCCTGACCCAGCGTCCGCTGAAAGCCCTGATGCGCGGGGAGGGCAATTTCATGGCCGAGCTGCGCAACGGCATTACCGATCTGGTCGATGGCATGATTTCCGGCGCACGCAACATGATCGGCATTGCCGTGGCCACCGGGGCCGCCGGGGTTATCGTGGCCACTGTCACCCGCACGCCGATTGGCACCGAACTGGCCGGGCTGGTCGAGTTGCTGGCGCTGGGCAATCTGTTCCTGATGCTGCTGCTGGTGGGGGTGTTCTCGCTGATCCTGGGGCTTGGCCTGCCGACCACGGCGAATTACATCGTGGTGTCGTCTCTGATGGCAACTGTGGTGGTCAGTCTTGGCGCGCAGGAAGGGCTGATCATCCCGCTGATCGCGGCGCATCTGTTCGTGTTCTATTTCGGGCTGATGGCGGATGTCACGCCCCCTGTGGGGCTGGCGAGTTTCGCGGCCTCTGCGGTATCGGGCGGTGATCCGATACGAACCGGCTTTCAGGCCTTTTTCTACAGCCTGCGCACGCTGGCGCTGCCCTTCCTGTTCATCTACAACCCCACGCTTATCCTTTACGGGGTTGATCTGGGCACGGCGGCGGGGATGGCGCAGGCGGCCTTCATATTCGTGATTGCGACCTTCGCGATGCTGCTGTTTGCCGCCGCCACGCAGGGCTATTTCCTGGCACGCTCGAAATACCACGAATCCGCAGCGCTGCTGCTGGTGGCCTTCACGCTGTTCGTGCCGAATTTCTGGCTCGACCGCGTTCAACCAGAATTCGAAAGCCTGCCGGGAACCGAATTCGAGCAGGTTCTGCAAGCCGCCGCGCCGGGGGATGAGTTGCGCCTTGCGGTCTCGGGGCCGGATTTCAACACCGGCAATCCGCGCAGCACAACCTTGGTGCTGATGGTCGATGACACCCCCGAGGCGCAGCGGATGATGGGCACAGGGTTGTTCCTGATGCCGTCGGAAGACGGGGTTGCGATGGATGAGCCGATGTTCGGCTCTCCCTTCCAGCGTGCGTTGGGGGATTTCGATTTCTACGGTAGTCAGCAAGTCATGCTGGATGCAGTGCTGCGCCCGGCAGAGCGGATGCCCGCACAGATCTTCTATATCCCTGCGCTGCTGCTGCTGCTTGGGGTGATCTTGCTGCAACGGCGTCGGCAGACCGTGCCGGCGTTCTGACATTCATCCATGAAAGGAGCGGATGATGCCCAAGAAGATCCTGCTGCCGATTGACCTGTCATCGCCTGCCTCCTGGATCAAGCCGATGGCAGAGGCGCAGAATATGCTGGCCAAGGGCGGCGAGTTGCATGTCGTCAGCGTGTTGCCCGATTTCGGGCTGTCGATGGTGGGGACATTCTTCCAGAAGGGGTTTGAACAGACCGCGCTGCACCAGTTCGGTGAAGCGTTGCGCGCCTGGGTGCGCGACAATGTTCCCGGCTCTGTCGAGGTGCATCCCCATGTGCTGCATGGCAATGTCTATGACGAGATCCTGCGCGCAGCGGACAAGCTGGAGGTCGATGTCATCATCATGGCCGCGCACCGGCCAGAGGCACGCGATTACCTGCTTGGCCCCAATGCCGCGCGGGTGGTGCGCCATGCCAAACAATCGGTCTATGTGGTGCGCGACTGATCGGGCGCGCAGCTGTGATTCCTGAAAACCGGACATGCAAAAACGGGCATGGCGCGAAACCATGCCCGTTATTCATGCCGCTTTGGCAAAATCACTCTGCAGGGCCGAACTGTGCCAGATAGGCATAGATATCTTCGGCAGAACCGCGCAGGCGGTGGTTCATGTTGCTGCGCGCGCGCGCGTCGCCCGTAACATCGCGCAGATAGCCGCTGGGGTCACTGACATAGGCTACGAAGCTTTCCTCGTCCCAGACAAGACCATGTTCCTCGCCCGCGGCGACAATTGCGTTCGAAAACCGCGTATAGCCTTCATACGCGCCCGCCTGACGCCCGGAAACGCCCCACATATTCGGCCCGGTGGGTGCCGCGCGATGTGTCACCTCGCCATCTGGTGAAACAATACCATGACAGCTTGCGCATTGACGGAAGTTCTGCTCTCCGGCGGCGGCATCACCTGTGGGTTCCGCATGCGCCAGGGCAGGTGCAAGCAGCAAAGCGGCAAAAGACGACAGTTTCAGTTTCGACATTGGTTCCTCCGTCAACTATGGGTGCGTCAACCGCACCAAAAAAAATCAGACGATCATCCACCGCGACCACCAGATTCGCAACAGAGTCTAGCGGCACGCGACAGCCAATCAAGCCCGGAAAGGCCACCTTGCCGATAAAGCCTAAAGGGGGGATGCGGCATCACGCCGCAGCCCCGCCCAAGGCACGCATGGCCGCACGCCGATCATTCCCCAAGGCTTAGCGCGACAAAGCGCGGATCGCTGCCGCGTCGCAGCAACACCAGAACCGAACGGCGGCCTGCCTCGCGCGCATCATCGGCGCGCTGTTGCAGATCGTCGGCGCTGCTTACAGGTTGCTGATTGGCTTCGATGATCAGATCGCCCGGCTGGATACCCTTCTGGGCGGCGTCACTGTCAGGATCAACCGCGCGCACCACCAGCCCCAGCGCGCTGGCGGGAAGGTCCAGTTCGGCGCGCAGCGCGTCATCGAGGGGTTGCACCTCCATGCCCAGAACCCGCTGCGGGGTTTCGGGCGCGGCCGGGGCCGGGACACGGTCAGCGGCTTCGGCCAGTTCGCGCTGGCCCAGCGTCACGGCAAGGATCAGTTCCTCGCCATCGCGAAACACCTCTACATCGACCGCAGCACCCACAGGCGCATCGGCCACGCGGCGCACAAGCATGCGGGTATCGCGCACCGGGCTGCCATCGAAGCGCAGGATGACATCGCCCGACAGCATGCCGCCTTCTCTGGCCGGGCCATCCATGACTTCTGTCACCATCGCGCCTTCGGCACGGTCCAGCCCGATGGCTTCAGCCATTTCCTCGGTCAGATCCTGTATGCGCACCCCCAGCCAGCCGCGCCGGGTGGAGCCAAACTCTCGCAATTGCTCGATCACATTCACCGCCACATTCGACGACATCGCAAACCCGATCCCGATCGAACCGCCTGTGGGTGACAGGATCGCGGTGTTCACGCCGATCACCTCGCCCGCCATGTTGAACAGCGGCCCCCCCGAATTGCCCCGGTTGATGGCGGCATCGGTCTGGATGTAGTCGTCGAAATTGCCTTGCAATGCGCGCCCGCGCGCAGAGATGATGCCCGCACTGACCGAAAAGCCCTGCCCCAGCGGGTTGCCGACCGCGATAACCCAGTCACCCACGCGCGCCTCTTCGGCATCGCCCCAGGGCACTGATGGCAGCGGGCTGTCATGATCGACCTTCAGCAGTGCCAGATCAGTGGCCGGGTCCGTGCCCACCAGCCGTGCATTCAGTTGCAGGCCGGAAAATGTCTCGATCAGGATTTCGTCGGCCCCGTCGATCACATGATTGTTCGTAACGATATACCCGTCATCAGAAATGATGAAACCCGACCCCAGCGCCTGGCTCTGGCGGGGGCGGTCAGGGCGGCCCTGCGGCCCTTCGAAGAAGTCGCGGAAAAAATCCTCGAAGGGCGAGCCTTCGGGCAGGCGCGGGCCGTCGCGGTCAAGGCGCGTGGCAATGGTCGTGGTGGTGGTGATATTGACCACAGCGGGGCTGACCCGCTCTGCCAGATCGGCAAAGCTTTCGGGGCGTTCTTGCGCGGCCAGAAGCGTGGCTTGCGCCAGCATGAACAACAGGCCCAGAACCAGCAATTGCAGGAACTGAAAAACAGGATGCGGCAGGTATCGGGTTACTGCGCGTAAGGTCATCGGTCTCTCCTTGCATGGGCGTCGCCCCGCCATTCTGCTGAACGGATTTTCCAGCAACTTAAGTTGTGCGATGTCAAACGCAAACAGGGCGTTGGCGATTTCAACCAGACGTGATGGCGATATCATCCCCCGCCAACAAGCCGCGACAGGCTGACCAGAAGCGCCCCCAGCACCAGCGCCAGAAAACCGATCAGGCGCCGCGTTTCGACCGGCATGGCCGCCAGCATGCGCAGGATGTCTTCAATGCGCCGAGGGGCCAGTACAAAGACCAGCCCCTCGAAAATCAGCACCAGCCCAAGGGCCAGTATCAGCGTGGACAGCGTCACCCGGTCGCGCCCTAATTGCCGATGATGGCTTCAAGCTCGCGCACTGCATCGGGTTCCTCCGGGTCGGGTGCCGGCGCGCGCTGCAACACGCGGTCGGGATCCTCGGCGATTTCCTCTGCCGCCTGACGCACCGCCTGCAGTACATCTTCGCCGATCCCGTCAGTGCGCAGGAAGGTAAAGAATTCGCTGTCGGGGCGCAGCACCATTGTGGTGTTTTCTCCACGCAGCGCGCGCTCATAGCTTTGCATCGAACGGGTGAAGGCAAAGAATTCCGGGTCCAGGTTGAACGCTTCGGCATAGATGCGGTTACGTTCGGCATCGGCTTCACCGCGGATGATCTCTGCTTCGCGGCGCGAGGCCGAGACCAGCTCGATCACGGTGCGGTCAGCCAGTGCGCGCACACGCTGCGCGGCCTCGTTCCCGCGCGCACGCTCATCGGCGGCTTCGCGTTCACGCTCTGCGCGCATCCGGGCGAAGGTGGCTTCCAGGTTCTCGCGCGGCAGGTCGGTGCGGGTCAGACGCACATCGATCACCTCGATGCCCAGAGTCTGCGCCTCGCGCCGCGCCAGTTCGCGGATGCGGTTCATCAGCGCGGTGCGGTCTTCGGACAGAACTGCACTGGACGGCACCGACCCCAGAACTTCGCGGATGGCGGCATTCATGATGCGGTCCATCCGGCCCTGCGCGGCGCGCATCCCGTCCACACCGACGGCTTCGCGGAAGCGGCGCACATCATTCAGGCGCCAGCGCAGGAAGGCATCAACCACAAGGCGGCGGTCATCAAGCGGGGTGACTTCCAGCGGCTGGGTCTGAAGCCCGAGGATCCGCGCATCATAGCGCACCACTTCCTGAATGAAGGGGAACTTGTAACCAAGGCCCGGCTCGGTGATTTCCTGCTTCACCTGACCGAATTGCAGCACCAGGACATTTTCACGTTCATCGACAATGAACAGCGCTGAAAATGCCGTGACAAGCGCCACCACCACAACGGGTATCAAAACACCTGCTTTTTTCATCAGTTCGCCCCCCGCTGGCGTTGAAGTTGATCAAGCGGAAGATAGGGCAGCACACCGCTGCCGCCAGCCTCGCCACCGGTCACATTATCCAGAATCGTCAGGCTCATATCGCCCAGAACGCGTTCCATCGTTTCCAGATACATCCGCTTGCGCGTTACTTCGGGCGCGTTGACATATTCGGAATAGACCGAGACGAAGCGCGCGGCCTCACCCTGGGCGTTGTTGACCACCTCGGCACGGTAGGCTTCGGCTTCTTCCTGAAGCTGCGCGGACTGGCCGCGCGCTTGCGCCAGAACACGGTTGGCATAGGCGTCGGCCTCGCGTTCCAGCCGGTCGCGTTCCTGCCGCGCGGTCTGCACGTCGCGGAAGGCGTTGATCACCTGTTCGGGCGGGTCGGCCTTGTCGAAGTTCACCCGAATCACGCTGATCCCGGATTCGTAACTGTCGAGAAGTTCCTGAACCGCAGCGCGCAGATCAGCGGCAATGGCACCGCGGTCGCGGTTCAGAATCGGCGAGAGTTCCGAACGCGCAATAATGTCGCGCATCGCCGATTCCGACGCCGCGCGCACGGTTTCGCGCGGATCGGCCAGATTGAACAGAAAGCGCGCCGGGTCCGAGACATTCCACACCACCTGGAATTCAATATCCACCACGGCTTCGTCGCGGGTCAGCATCAGGCCGGTATCCAGCGCGCTGCGACCGGTGCCGACTTCGGTGACACGTTCGGTCGTGGTCTGCACGACTTCATGGCTGACAACCGGCCAGGGCGCGAAGTTCAGGCCGGGATTGCCGGTCTTGTAATACTGGCCGAACAGCAATTCGACCGAGCGCTCTTCGGGGCGCACTGTGTAGAAAGAGGCGAACGCCCACATCACCACCAGCGCGACAAGCCCCAGAAACACCCCGCGCTTGGAAAAGCCCGGACCGCCCATGCCACGGCCATTCTTGCCGCCGCCACCGCCGCCCATCAGCACACGAAGCTGTTCCTGCCCTTTCTTGACGATCTCATCGATTTCAGGGATATGGGGCTGATCACCACGACCGCCGCCGCCGCTGCCACGATTGCCGCCGCCGCGATTGCCGCCCCCTCCCCAAGGTCCACCACCGTTTCCAGACATCAGGACTCCATTCATTTCGTTACGTTCTGTCGGAATTCTTGCTGATCATCAGTTGGGCCAAGCCCCCCCGAATTCAACCCTTAATCGCTATGGCTGCGCGTTGCTGTCCGCATTGTGACCAGTTCTTCGGCCATTGTGGGATGCACGGCAAGCGTGCGGTCGAAATCTGCTTTCGTCACCCCCATTGCGATGGCAACGCCGGCAAGCTGGATCATCTCGCCTGCATGGTCCGCGACGATGTGGCACCCTAGCACCTTGTCGCTGTCGCGGCAAACGATCAGCTTCATCATCGCGCGATTGTCACGGCCTGCGAACAGGCTGTGCATGGGACGAAACGCCGCCGTATAGACATTGACCGGCCCGTGCGCGCGGGCGTCTTCCTCGGTCAGGCCGACCGTGCCGAATTCGGGCTGGGTGAAAACAGCCGTCGGGATCAGCGCATGATCGAAGTATGTCGGGCGGCCGCCAAAGACGGTATCGGCAAAGGCATGGCCTTCGCGGATCGCCACAGGCGTCAGATTGGCGCGGTCGGTGACATCGCCCACGGCATAGATCGACGGGATCGCACTCTGGCTGTAGCGGTCCACCGGGATGGCGCCGTTGGCTTTCAGTTCCAGCCCCAGCGCTTCCAGCCCCAGCCCGTCGGTGTTGGGCCTGCGGCCCGTGGCGAACATCACCGCGTCATAGGTCGCGTCATGCCCGGTTGTGGCCTTCACCCAGATCTGTGCGCCGCGCTTTTCCATTTCCACCACATCGGTGCCCAGATGCAGGTCGACACCATTCGCGATCATCTCATCGGCGATATGGCCGCGGGCTTCGTCGTCAAAGCCGCGCAGGATTTGTGCGCCGCGATAGAATTGCGTTGTTCTGACCCCCAGCCCGTTGAAGATGCAGGCAAACTCGCTGGCGATATAGCCCCCGCCCACGATCAGCAGCGATTTCGGCAGCCGGTCCATCAGGAACACCTCGTTCGAGGTCATGGCCCCGAAACCTTGCCATTTCTGTGGCACCACGGGGCGGCCTCCTGTGGCGATCAGGATATGCCTGGCGCTGACCTTGCGCCCATCGGCAAGCGCCACCTCATGCGGGCCAGCCAGCGTGGCGCGGCAGTCGAAAATCTCGACCCCCGCAGCAGTGGCGTTGCGATGATAGGCGTTTTCCAGCCGGGTCAGTTCCGCATCCAGCTTGGCGCGGAACACGCCCCAGTCAAACCCGCCGATCTGCGCGTCCCAGCCATAGGCTTGCGCATCGGACACGCTACCGGGAAAGCCAGAGGCAAACACCATCAGCTTCTTGGGCACGCAGCCGCGAATGACACAGGTGCCGCCCATGCGGTATTCCTCTGCCAGCGCCACACGCGCGCCATGTTCGGATGCCGCAATCCGCGCTGCCCTGACCCCGCCAGAGCCGCCGCCGATCACGAACAGATCATAGTCGAAACCCATTTATCCCCCGAAGGTTTTCACTCACAGATCGCTGAAGGCGTTCTGCACTTCGCCCAGATCGATCTGGGCGTGGCTGATTTCGGCCGTGCCGCTGGACAGGTCGCGCATTTCGCATTTTCCATCCGGGTAGCCGATCACCACCTGATCGGCGATATCAACGAACAGCCCGTTTTCAACCACCCCCGGCACCTGATTAAGCACCAGTGCAAGCTGGCGCGGGTTGCCGATGCGTTCCAGCGCCAGATCAAGGATATAATTGCCCTCATCCGTGACGAAGGGCTGATCGCCATTCATGCGCAGCGCGGATTTGCGCCCCATCACATCCATCGAGGACAAGAGTTCCTCGACCAGTGCCTTGCTGGCCTGCCAGCCAAAGGGAATGACCTCGACCGGAAGCGGGAAGGCACCCAGCGTCCTGACCTCTTTCGCGGCATCGGTGATCACCACCATCTGGTCAGAGGCCGTGGCCACGATCTTTTCCTGCAACAGCGCCCCGCCGCCACCCTTGATCAGCGTCAGTTCGGCGTCGAATTCATCGGCCCCGTCAATGGTCAGGTCCAGCCAGCGCGCTTCATCCAGCGTTACCACATTGATCCCCACCTCGCGCGCAAGCTGCGCGGTTCGGGTAGAGGTCGGCACCGCGATGATGCGCAGCCCTTCCTGGCGCACGCGCGCACCAAGGCGGCGCACCAGCCATGCAGCCGTTGACCCCGTGCCCAACCCGACCCGCATTCCGTCCTGAACGAAATCCGCCGCGCAATGGGCAGCAGCATATTTCGCCCGGTCCACTGGGGTAAGCTGGTCAATCATGGCACGCCCTCTTGGTGATCTTTCGCGCCTTATAGGCGGTTTCGTGGCGGGGTTTAAGGGGTCAATTCGTCACCGCGCGGTCATGGCCCGTGCAGGCCGGGCGCAAGGCCGCCTCAGCGCTGGATGCGTTGCAGATAGGCGTCCAGCGCGATCAGCTTCTCGGGCAGCGGGCGCGACAGGCCGCGATCGGTCTGCACCCGCGTCAGCCGCCCGGTCAGCAGATGGCCGAATTCGGGCATCTCGACCCCGCTATATACAACATCGCCGCGGGCATAACCATCGAGTTTGTTAAGCACCAGAAGCTGCGGATAACGCCCGTCATGGCGCGCGGCCAGCCCGGTCAGATCCGGCACATGCGCGCCGCCGCGCCCGTCGCTGCCGTGACAACTGGCGCAGTTCTGATCATAGAGCGCGCGCCCGGCCTGCGGGCCGGTGAAGGGGTTGCATGCCGCCAGAACAGCGCCACAGCACAGCAGGGCAAATACTCGGGTCATTGGCGTATGATGCCAGAATTCCCCCTGCACGCAATGTCAGAATTGCATCATGCGGCGTCGTTTGCTGTCTGTTATTGCGGCAGCGAAGGATTTAGGGTCGCCACGAATGGCGATAAAAGCGGGGGCGCAGATGTTCCTTTCAGTGTTCGATATCTTCAAGGTGGGAATCGGCCCGTCCTCTTCGCATACGATGGGGCCGATGGTTGCGGCGGCGCGGTTTCTGGACCATCTGCGCGCGCTTCCCTTCGCGGTGCAGGGGCTGCGCGCGCGGCTGCATGGCTCGCTGGCCTTTACCGGGGTCGGGCACGCCACCGACCGCGCGGTGATTCTGGGGCTGGCGGGGTTTACCCCCGACGCCTATGACGCCGAACGCGCCGAAAAGACACTGGCCGATATCCATGCCAGCTTGCATGTGGAGGCGCCGGGGCTGGGCCGGTTGCGCTTTGCCCCGAAAACCGATCTGATCTTTGATTACGGCCCCCCCCTGCCCGGCCATGCCAATGCTCTGGTGCTGATGGCCACTGATGCGCAGGGCGATGTGATCGCGCAGGAGACCTATTTTTCCATTGGCGGGGGCTTTGTCGTCACAGCGGATGAACTGGGCAAGCCCGCACCCGATCAGGCATCGGATTTCCCCTATCCCTTTGAAAGCGCGGCGCAGATGCTGGAGATGGCGCGCAAGAGCGGCAAGAGCATCGCCGCGATGAAGCGTGCCAATGAACTGCGGCTGCGTGACCCGAACGCGCTGGATCAGGGCATTGCGCGGATCTGGCAGGTGATGAATGACTGTATCGCGCGGGGCTTGAGCGGCGAGGGCATTCTGCCCGGTGGCTTGCAGGTGCGCAGACGCGCCAGGGGCATTCATGCCGCCCTTCTGGCCGAGCGCGGGCTGAACCTGTCTGCCCCCCATACCATCAATGACTGGATCAGCGTCTATGCGATGGCGGTGAATGAAGAAAACGCCGCAGGCGGGCAGGTCGTGACCTCGCCCACCAATGGCGCGGCGGGGGTGGTGCCTGCAACCATCCGCTACTGGCTGGACCATGTGCCGGGGGCGTCGGCGCGGCAACTGGGTGAGTTCCTGCTGACGGCTGCGGCAATTGGCGGGCTGATCAAGCATAACGCCTCGATCTCTGGTGCGGAATGCGGCTGTCAGGCAGAGGTCGGCTCTGCCTCGGCAATGGCGGCGGCGGGTTTGGCGGCGGTGTTGGGCGGCACGCCTGAACAGGTGGAAAACGCCGCCGAAATCGCGCTGGAACATCACCTTGGCATGACCTGTGATCCGGTCAAGGGGCTGGTGCAGGTGCCCTGCATCGAACGCAACGGGCTGGGCGCGATCAAGGCCGTATCAGCGGCCAGTCTGGCGCTGCGCGGCGATGGCACGCATTTCATGCCGCTGGATAATTGCATCGAGGCGATGCGACAGACCGGGGCCGACATGTCCGAGAAATACAAGGAAACTGCGCTGGGCGGTCTGGCGGTGAACATGCCCAATTGCTGAACGGCGCCCGTTGGGGCGACTATCAGCCCTCGGGCAGCCGCAACGACAGCAGCATCAGCCCCAGCGCGCAGGCCGAACACAGGATGACCCCGCTGACCAGCGCGAACTGGGTGCCGTCATAGGCCAGCGACATCGGCACCGCGATCCCCACCGCCGCCACGGTCGAGACCGCCTGAACCGTTGACGCACCGATCCCCGCCATATGCCCCAGTGGCTGCATCGCCAGCGCGTTCAGATTTCCGAAAGTCAGCCCGATGGCCAGAAAGGCCGAGGACATGAAGACAAAGAACAGCGCAAATTCCCATATCGCGGGCAGTCCGGCTTGCAGCGCCAGCAGATACAGCAGCGCCAGCCCAAGCTGACAGGCAAAGGCCACAGTCGCGATGCGGCGCATGCCCAGATGCATCACCAGCCGCGCATTCAGAATGCTGGCAGAGCCTGCAATCAGCGCAGTGGCCGCAAACCAGAACGGGAACTGCGCCGCGCGGTCGAACACATCATCAAAGATCATCGGCAGGTTCGACAGCCACAGATAAAGCGGCGCGAAGGCAAAGGACAAGGCGGCGACATAGATCATCACGGCGCGGTTGGTGATGATCTGCCACAGCGCGCGGGCCAGACCGCGCGGGGCCAGACTGCGGCGGTTCTCTGGGGGCAGGGTTTCGGGCTGGCGCAGGGTCAGCCACAGCCCGCTGAGCAGCCCGAACCCGACAAAAGCCAGAAAGATCGCCTGCCAGTTAGCCAGCCAGATGATCCCCGCCCCGATCATCGGTGCCAGGGCAGGCACCAGCACGAACAGCGTCATGATGATCGACATCACCCGCGCCATGCGGCGCCCTTCATAAAGGTCGCGCACCATCGCCGTGGCCACCACACGCGGCGCGGCAGCCCCCACGCCTTGCAGGACGCGCGCCGCCAGAAGCCCGTCAATAGTGGTGGCCTGCAGTGCCAGCGCCGCGCCCAGAATGAAGATTGCCAGCCCCGCCAGCAGCACCGATTTGCGCCCGAACGCATCGGAAACCGGCCCGAAGAACAATGTCCCGACCCCCAGCCCCAGCACGAAAGAGGTGACGACAAGCTGCGCGCGCCCCGGCGCATCGGGCGACAGCGCAGCACCGATATCGGGCAGTGCAGGCAGCATTGCATCAATGGAAAACGCCACAGAGGACATCATCAGCGCCATCAGCGCGACAAATTCGCCAAAACGCAGCGGGCGGGTCGGACGCAGGCTGATCATTCGGGGCGCGACAACTGGTCGATGACATCCTGCCACAGCGCGACAGGCTGCGCACCGGACAGGGCATGCGACTGGTCCAGAATGAAGAACGGCACGCCAGTGATCCCGCGCGCGCGCGCCGAACGGTCGGCGTCAAGGATCAGCACGCGGTCGGCATCGCTCGCCAGCAGGCGGGCGATCATCAGCCGGTCCAGCCCGACACTGGCGGCAACATCCAGCAGCGTATCCTGCTGGCCGATATCGCGCCCCTGCTGGAAAAACGCGCGAAACAGCGCGTCCACCACGGCGTTCTGCCGCCCTTCCAGCCCGGCCCAGTGGATCAGCCGATGCGCATCAGCGCTGTTGGGCATGCGCGTGATGGCGGGCAGATCAAGCGTTAGGCCGATTTCTTCGGCGGCCTCGACCACCGGGCGATAGGCGTCCAGCACACCCTGATCGCCGCCGAATTTCAGCGCCAGATACTCTTGCCGCTCCATGCCCTCGGCAGGCATGTCGGGGTTTAGCTGAAAGGGCTGCCAGTGAATTTCGAACGGGTGGCCGGGGCGGCTTTCCAGCGCGCGGGCCAGCCTTGCCTTGCCGATGAAGCACCACGGACAGACCGGGTCGGAATAGATATCAAGCCGGATCATGCACCCCCCTTGAAGCTGTCACGCAATGTCTTGCGCGACAGCTTGCCATTGGCGCCCTTGGGCAGCGCATCCATGTGGCGGTAAAGCCGGGGCTGCTTGTAGCGCGCAAGCCGCTCGCTGGCATAATCGGCCAGCGCTGCCTCTTCCAGCGGGTCCGGCCCGGTATAGAAGGCGGCGATAACGCTGACACCGGGTTTGACCTGAACCTCCGCGCAGGCAATTTCAAGGATACCGGGATGGTCGGCCAAAGCGCGCTCCACCTCCAGCGGCGAGACGCGAAAGCCACCTGCATTCATCATGTCATCATCGCGCCCCAGATAGCTGATCGCCCCGTCATCGGCCATACTGGCGCGGTCGCCGGTCAGGAACCAGTCGCCCCGAAGCGGCAATTCGGGCGCGCGATCCGTGCCCAGATAGCCCAGCATCAGCCCCTGTTCGGCGCGATGCACGGCCAGCACACCCGGCTTGCCACGTTCCACGGGTTGGCCATCTTCGCCCAGCACGGCGATATGACGGCCTGTCTGCGGATAGCCAGCACTGCCAGCGGGGGCCGGTCGGTCAGGGCTGGCAGAGATATAGGTCGAGCATTCGGACATGCCCAGCGCCTCGTAAATCGCACACCCCGTCGCTGCGCGCCACGCGTCGCGCGTGGCATCGGGCAGTTTTTCACCCGCCGACAGCCCGTGACGCAGGCGCGGCAGGTCCAGCTTGCGCCCGTCTTTCAGCAACTGGCGATAGACCCCCGGCACAGCGGCAAACAGCGTCGCGTCAAAGCGTTTCAGCATCAGCGCCAGCGGCGCGCCTGCATCAGGGATCAGCGCGGTCGCACCAATCGCCCAGGGGTCCATCAGCCCGGTGCCCAGCGTGTAGGTCCAGTTGAAAGCCCCGGCATGCAGCACGCGGTCATCGGCGCGCAGCCCATACCAGCCCTGCCACATCATCTGCCGTGCCCAGACCGCGCGATGCGCATGCACCACCGCGCGCGGGCTGCCCCCGCTGCCGGATGTGTAGATGATGTATCCGGGGCGATCCGCATCGCCCATATGCCAGCCACAGGGCGGCAAGTCATGCATCGCGCGCAGGCTTTCCAGCCCCAGCACCGGGGCGGGGTGGTCGGGCAGCGCCACGCCCTCACCGGCCAGCACCATCGCCGGGGCCAGCCCTGCGGCCATGCGCGTGATTTCCGGGCCGGTCAGTTGGGTCGAGGTCGGCACCGGCACCAGCCCCGCCGCAATCGCCCCCAGATAGGCCACGGGGAAATCGACGCTGTTGCCGATGCGCAAAAGCACCCGCTGTCCCGGTTCCAGCCCCGCGCGCAACAGCCCCGTGCCAGTGCCCCGCACAGCCGCGATCAGCCGGGCATAGGACCAGCGCTCGGCGCCGCTGGCGCGCAGGATTTGCAGCGCGATCCTGTCGGGCGTGGCCTGACCTGCGGCCAGCACATGACGCGCCATGTTGAACGGTACGGGGCAAGGCGCCGGGCCTGTGGGATCGCTAATCGACAGCATGCGCCACAGCTACGCCGGGCCAATGCCAGTTGCAAGAGGATGCGTGAGTGCCTAAAGCAATGGCCATGAATGACAGCGACACACCCAGCCTGCTGCGCATCGCCCGTCAGGGTGATGCGATCGAACCGGCCCAGCCCATCGATCTGGCCGAGCGGGTGCGCGCGCTGCGCAAGGCGCGCGGCTGGACACTGGAACAGGCTGCCAGCGCGGCGGGGCTGGCGCGCTCTACCCTGTCCAAGATCGAGAACGGGCAGATGTCGCCCACCTATGACGCGCTCAAGAAGCTTGCAGGCGGGCTTGATATCTCTGTGCCGCAGCTATTCACACCGCCGCGCAACCCGCAGGCGGGCGGGCGCATGGTCGTCACGCTGAAATCCGAAGGCGCCAGCCATCCCACGCCGACCTATGATCACCGGCTGCTGGCGGCCAGGCTGACCGCGAAGAAGATGCTGCCCTATCAGGCGCGGGTGCGCGCGCGCAGCATGGAAGACTTCGACGGCTGGGTGCGGCATGGCGGCGAGGAATTCCTGTATGTGCTGACCGGTGAGATCAGGCTGCTGACCGAATACTATGCCCCGGTGGACATGCGCCGGGGCGACAGCGCCTATTATGACGCAACGATGGGGCATAACGTGATCTCGCTTTCGCGCGAGAATGCAGAGATATTATGGGTCACTTCACTGGATTAGCGCAGTCAGCGCAGTGCAGAAACCTCGTGGCGTTTCGCGCAAAGATGCCTTAAGACGGTCTTGATAGTTAAGGGCTGTTATTTCGCGTGCTGCCGGACAGCGTAACCAGACAGTCCGGGCATAATGGCAGATTGGAACGATGAATGACTAAGCCGAAGCTGGCGCCGACGGGGGACAGGGCAACAGTGGCAAGACTGGCGCATCGTGGCGGTCTGGCGCTGGCGACGGCGTTGCTTCTTGCGGCTTGCGCATCTGCCCCGGACCTCAGCAATATCGCAGAAAGTTTTGACGCGCCCGCTTCTGAACGTCCGGCGCGCGTGGCAACCGATGTGGCGCGATCAAGCTTCGGCCAGCAGGTTGGCCGCGCGGTCGCGGCGCATCCGCAGCTTTCGGCCTCCAGCGCCGGGGTGCGCGCAGCTCAGGCCCGCGCCGATGCCGAAGGGCGGGGCTTCTACCCGCAATTCCTTGTCTCGGCCACGCTGGGAAGCGTGGTCAATGGTGCCGTCACCGGCGGCAGTGTCAGCCCGATGCTGCGGGTGATGCAGCTTGTCTATGATGGCGGGGCTTCCGCCAGCCGTCAGGTTGCCGCACAGGCGCGGGTCTACGAAAACCGCGGCGCAAGGCAGGAAATCGCCGCGGCGCTGGCGCTGGATGCCGTAACGGCCTGGCATGACCTGCGCAGCGCGCGCGAACGGGCCCGCATTGCTGCGGAAAATGTGCGCGCGCATGAACGGGTTCTAAGGCAGATGCGCGAGCGCGCCGATGCCGGGGCCGGGGCATCCGCCGATGTGCTGACAACCGAGGCCCGGCTGGCGACCGCGCGGGCGCGCGCCGCCGATGCCAATGCCCGCGTTGACCGCGCCGAGGCAGGCTTTACCGCAGCCTTCGGTGTGCGTGCCCAGGGGACGCTTCCCGCCCCGCCGCGCGCGCCCGGCCTGCCCAACCAGTCCGATGCCATGCTGATCGAAACCAGCCCGCGCATCCTGGGGATGGAAGCCCGCATCGCCGCCGCCAAGGCCGATGTTGCGGTGGCGCAGTCGCAGCGCTTGCCGCGCATTCGTATCGACGGTGCGGCACAGCGCAGAAGCAGCCGCGCCACGCTGGATATCGAGCATGACCCCGGCGCACCGGGCAGTCGGCAGGCCCAGATCCGCGCTGCCGAAGCCCAGCTTGAAGCCGTGCAGGCCGAACGGCAGGGGCTGGCGCGCGATATCCTGCGCGCGCTGGCCAATCTGCGTTCAGACCAGCGGGCCGGTGTCGCGCGCGTTGCCGCCGCGCGCGAAGCCGTGCGCGCCAACCGCGCCACGGTCGAAGCCTCGGAAGAAGAATTCATGATCGGGCGGCGGTCGCTGACCGGGCTGCTGGACGCACAGCGCGATTTGTTCGAAGCCAATGAAGCCCTGATTGCCGCCGAACGCGAAGTTGCGCTGTCGGGCTATGCGGCGCTGGCGCTGACCGGCGATATTCTGGACGTGTTCGCCATCTCGCTGCCGCACCCCACACAGACTGCGGCGGCGGCGGCGGAGGCCGCGGATGACTGACCCGCGCGTTGTCAAACTGAATACGGCCGACCGCGGCAGCAGCAATGACGAGATGAGCCAGCTCGAAGCCTGCCTGCTGCATGTGGCCGCCAGTCTTGACCGGCCAATGACACTGGCCGCGATACAGTCCGCGCAGGGCGGGACGCATGGCGCGGCCACGCTGCGCGACGCCATCACCGCCGCCGAGCGCGCGGGCATTCAGGTGGGATTCGGGCAGCGCGCGCTTGCGGCTTTCGATGGCAGCCTGACCCCGGCGATTCTGATCCTGAATGACGACCGCGCCGTGGTGGTGGAAGATGTGCTGGCGAATGGCGATCTGGCGATCTTCGACCCCGCGCTGGGCGAAGGCGCAGGGCGCATCGCCCGCGACAAGCTGGAGCCGGTCTATACCGGTTATGCCTTGCTTCTGCGCCCCGAACATCGCGACGACATCGCGCTGAATGCGACCGGGCGGCAGGGGCACTGGTTCTGGGCCACCCTGGCCGACAACCGCTGGGCCTATACCCAGGTTTTGCTGGCCGCGATCATCGCCAATTTCCTGTCGCTCTCGACGGCGCTGTTCATCATGGTGGTCTATGACCGGGTGCTGCCCAATGAAGCCATCGAATCGCTGATTGCGCTGACCGTCGGCGTCGGGCTGGCGCTGGTGTTCGACTTCCTGATCAAGACCCTGCGCGCGGGCTTCATCGACAAGGCCGGACAGCGTGCCGATATGGTGATGGGGCGGCGCATCTTCGACCAGATCCTTGATCTGCAGATGCGTGAACGCAAGGGTTCGACCGGCGCGCTGGCCAGCACGCTGCGCGAGTTTGAAACGCTGCGCGATTTCTTCACCTCTGCCACGCTGGTCGCGGTGGTGGATCTGCCCTTCATCCTGCTGTTTATCGGCGTGATCTATCTGATCGGCGGGCCGCTGGCGATTGTGCCTGCGCTGGCCGTACCTTTCGTGCTGATCGTGGGCATTGCCGTGCAGCCGGTTCTGGCACGGCTGGCCGAGAAAAGCTTTTCCGAAGGCCAGTCCAAGCAAGGCGTTCTGGTCGAAACCCTGACCGGGCTGGAAACCATCAAGGCCGCAGGCGCGCAGCGCCGCATGCGCGCGCGCTGGGAAGAAGCAATTGCGCGCCAGTCCGATCATGGGCTTAAGGCGCGCGCGGTGACGCAATTTGCCATCAACGCCACCGCTTTTGCCCAGCAGGGCGCGCAGGTGATGATCGTGTTCTATGGCGTGTTCCTGATCACCGCGGGCGAGGTCAGCATGGGCGCGCTGATTGCAGCCGTGATCCTGACCGGGCGCACCCTGGCGCCGCTGGCGCAGCTTGCCCAGACGCTGACGCGCTTCAATCAGGCGCGGACCTCCTATAACAGCCTTGACGCGCTGATGAAATCGGCCAGCGAACGCCCCGAAGGCAAGGGCTGGATCTCGCGCCCGACGCTGGATGGCGAAATCCGCTTCGACAATGTGTCCTTCGCCTATCCTGACCAGAGCATCGACGCACTGCGCAATGTCTCTTTCACCATCAAGCCGGGGGAAAAGGTCGCAGTTCTGGGCCGGATCGGGTCTGGCAAAAGCACGGTCGCGCGGCTGATGCTGGGGCTTTATCAACCGCGCGAGGGTGCAGTGCTGGTGGACGGGATCGATATTCGCCAGATCGACCCCGGCGATCTGCGCCGCAATATGGGCGCGGTGTTGCAGGACATCTGGCTGTTTTCGGGCACAGTGCGCGAAAACATCGCCATCGGCGCGATGCGCCCGCGCGACCATGAAATCATCGAAGCCGCCAGGATTGCCGGGGTCGAGGATTTCATCCGCCGCCACCCCGCAGGCTATGACATGATGCTGGCCGAACGCGGCGAGGGGCTTTCGGGCGGGCAGAAGCAGGCAATCACGCTGGCGCGCGCGCTATTGGGCCGCCCGCCGATCATGCTGATGGATGAACCCACCTCCAGCATGGATGTGCAGAATGAAGCTGCGGTGATTTCGCGGCTGAAATCCGAACTGGCCGACCGCACGGTCATCATCGTCACCCACCGCACCAGCCTGCTGGAACTGGTGGACCGCGTGATCGTGGTCGATCAGGGCAAGGTCGCGGCGGATGGGCCGAAATCCATGCTGTCGCAGCCACGCGGGGGGGCAGATGGCACAAAGGCTTGATCTGGACACTCTGGCGCGTGAAATGCAGGGCCGCGAAAACTGGCGCGGCAGCCTGCTGCTGGGGCTGATCGTGCTGTTTTTCATCACTGCAATCATCTGGGCGGCGCGCACCGAAATCGATGATGTCACCCGCGCTGAAGGGCGCATCGTGCCCAGCCAGGCGATTCAGGTGATTCAGGCCACCGAACCGGGCATCCTGCAAGCGCTGCATGTCGCAGAGGGCGATATCGTCGAACAGGGCGATATCCTGATGGAACTTGATGGCACCCAGCTTGGCGCGCAGCTTGATCAGGAACAGCAACGCGCCTTCGGGCTGATGGCCCGGATCGAACGGTTGCAGGCAGAGATTGACCGCGTCGATCTGGAATTTTCGCCCGTGCTGATCCAGCAAGCGCCTGCCGTGGTGCGATCGGAAACCGCGCTTTACCATGCAAGGCAGGATGAGCTGGCCGCCGAAATCGACATTCTGGAACGCCAGCGCCGCCAGCGGCTGGAACAATATGCCGAAGCCTCGGCCGAACTGGACAGCGCGCGCGAAACGCTGGAAATCATCGCCGAAGAGCGCGCGATGATGGAACCGCTGGTCGCGCGCCGGGTGGAACCCGAAACCACGCTGCTGGAATTGCGCCGCCGCGACAGCGAATGGCGCGGGCGCGAGATCCGCGCGCAGGCAGGGCTGGCACGGATGCAGGCGGGGCTGGATGAAATCGACGACCAGATCCGCGCGCTGCGGGCGCGCCAGCGTTCTGCCACGCTGTCGGATCTGGCGATCAGCACGGCTGAACTTGCTGCGCTGGAACCCAGCCTGCCCGCCTTGCGCGACCGCGCCGAACGCGCCGCAATCCGCGCGCCGATGCGCGGGGTGGTGAACCGCATTCACCGCACCACGCTGGGCAGCCTTGCGCGGCAGGGCGAAGATCTGATCGAGATTGTGCCGCTGGATGACACGCTGCTGGTCGAAGCCTATGTCCGGCCCGCCGATATTGCCTTTGTCTATCCCGGCCAGCCGGTGAAGGTGAAGGTCACCGCCTATGATTTTTCGCGCTATGGCAGTCTGGATGGCGAAATCACCCGTATCGGGGCCGATGCTGTCACGCGGTCCGACCGCGACGCAGAGGAGTTCTTCATCGTGCAGGTGCGCACGGAAGACAGCTTTCTGGATGCCGATGGCGTCGCGGTAGAGGTGATGCCGGGTATGGTCACAGAGGTTGACATGCTGGCCGGGCGCAAGACCGTGCTGCAATATCTGACCACGCCCGTCGTGCGCGTGAAGGAGCGTGCCTTCCGCGAGTAGCGCCTGTTGTTCGCCCTTTGACGAAGGGTTCCCGCGCCCGCTGCGCCGCGCCCGAGCGCGGGGGCTATGGCGCAAGCGTCGGCAGCCGGGCTTCAAGCCGACATGGGGTATCTTGTGTCAGGTGGCGAACACCTAGGCTGTATCAAGCTGCTGGGCCTTGCTGACACTGCCCTCGGCCTGTGGCAGGGGCGGGGCGTCTTCGGCGTCAAACAGCGCGCCCAGCCTTTGCGCCACGCTCAGAATCAGCGTCTGTTCCCAATGCGGCAGCGTCTCGAATCGTTCCGTAAAGCGCTGATGCAGCGGGTCGGGGATTTCGTCCAGAAGCGCGCGGCCCTTGTCGGTCAGGATCACCCAGATCGCGCGCCGGTCCGCGCGCCGCCGCTCGCGCCGCAGCAATCCGCGTGCTTCCAGCTTGTCGATCTGCGTGCTGATCGTGGCCTGCCCCACCCCCAGCGCGCGGGCAATGTCGCGCGGCATTTCCTGCCCGTGCTGCGCCACTTCCAGCAGCACCAGAAGCTGCGCCTGCGTCAGCCCCGAGGCGCGCGCCATCGCCCGCGCATTCGCTTCCAGCGCATGCACAACGCGCCGCACCGCAATCAGTGTTTCCGCCGACCTCTCGATCACCTTTGCCAACGCCTCTTTACTGCCAAGGATCGCAGCTTGCCCGTTGCGACACGAAACTTCAACCCGCGGTAGCCCGGTTTCGCGCCACATAGTTCATTTGTTCATCAAATAATTCGTATACAGAAACATTTTTCACCGAAATAGCTGGTGCAGATTTGGCATTTCGGCGTTATTAGCTTGTTTTATATGATAAAATCTGTCAACTCCAAATAGCTATTACTTTGGGTTGCAAAGCACTTATGCGCCATTATATAGTATTGCCAACGCTGAAAGCAGGAAAAAATAGGCACATGTCAAAGCACTCTGTTATACTCCAGCCGCAGACCGCCAACCCGGTCGCGCTGCGCCGCCCCACCAAGGAGGACGGCTCTGATGTCTGGAAGCTGGTGGCCGACTGCCCGCCGCTGGACCAGAATTCGATGTATATGAACCTCGTGCAATGCACGCATTTTGCCGAGACCTGCATTCTGGCTGAATGCGAAGGGCGCCTGCTGGGCTGGATTTCCGGCCATATCCCCCCCGAAAGCCCCGACACGCTGTTCATCTGGCAGGTGGCGGTGCATTCCGATGCGCGCGGGCTGGGCCTGGGCAAGCGCATGCTCAAAGGTCTGCTGCGCCGCCCGATCTGCAAGCCGGTGACACAGATGGAAACCACGATCACGCGTTCCAACGAAGCTTCCTGGGGGCTGTTTCGCAGCTTCGCGCGCGATATGGCCGGAGATCTGAGCGATGCGCCGCATTTCGAACGCGACGCACATCTGGACGGCCAGCACGCGACCGAGCATCTGGTCACCATCAGCCTGCCGCGCAAATCGCTGCGCATGGCGGCCTGATCGCCCGGCCGAACCTATCCCAATTCCTGAACCGAAAGGCGGCGCCTCTGGTGCCGAATACTTCGATGACCAATATCTACACACGCCGCGAATCAGAGGCCCGCAGCTATTGCCGGGCCTTCCCCGTCACCTTCACCCGTGCCCGCAACGCCACCCTGACCGATGATGCGGGGCGCGACTATATCGATTTTCTGGCCGGGTGTTCATCGCTGAATTACGGCCATAACGACCCCGAAATGAAAGCCGCGCTGATCGAGCATATCAGCGCCGACGGGGTCACGCATGGGCTGGACATGCACACCGACGCCAAGGCGGCGTTTCTGGAAAGCTTTGAACGCCTGATCCTGACCCCGCGCGGGATGGATTACAAATTCATGTTCACCGGCCCAACCGGCACCAATGCGGTCGAGGCCGCGATGAAGCTGGCGCGCAAGACCACCGGCCGCGACACCATCATCGCCTTCACCAATGGTTTTCACGGCATGACAATGGGCGCGCTGGCCGCGACCGGCAATGCCGGCAAGCGCGCAGGCGCTGGCACTTCGCTGCATGGCGTGGTGCGCATGCCTTATGAAGATGCGCTGGACGGGGTGGACAGCCTTGCCATGATCCGCGCAATGCTGGCAAATCCTTCCAGCGGCATTGATGCGCCCGCGGCCTTCCTGATCGAACCCGTACAGGGCGAAGGCGGGCTGAACGCCGCCTCGGCCGAGTTCCTGCAAGGCATTCAGGCGCTGGCGCGCGAACATGGCGCGCTGGTGATCATGGATGACATTCAGGCGGGCATCGGTCGCACTGGCCCCTTCTTCAGCTTCGAAGGGATGGGCATTCAGCCCGATCTGATCCCGCTGGCGAAATCGCTGTCGGGGATGGGGCTGCCGATGGCCGGGCTGCTGATCCGCCCTGATCTGGATGTGTGGAAACCGGCGGAACATAACGGCACCTTCCGTGGCAACAACCATGCCTTTGTCACTGCCCGCGTGGCGCTGGAAAAATTCTGGGCTGATGACGCATTCCAGCACCAGACCAAAGCGAAATCGGCTTTCCTGACCCAGCGCTTGCAGGGTATCGCCGCGCATGTGCCCGGCGCGGTACTGAAGGGGCGTGGCATGATGCAGGGCATTGATGTCGGCTGCGGCGATCTGGCCGCAAGTGTCTGCGCCACCTGTTTTCAGCATGGGCTGATCATCGAAACCTCTGGCGCGCATGACGAGGTGGTCAAGGTGCTGGCCCCGCTGACGATCCCGCAAGACCAGCTTGCCAAGGGGCTGGATATTCTGGAAGCTGCCGTGCAGGCGCAAGCCGCCACCAAAATCGCAGCGGAGTAACCCAATGATCATCAGAGATTTTCACAAGGCCAAGAACACTGATCGCCGCGTGGCCGATCAGCAATGGCAGTCAGTGCGCATGCTGCTGGCTGATGACGGGATGGGATTTTCCTTTCACATCACCACCATCGCCGCAGGATCCGAGCACACCTTCCATTACAAGAACCACTTCGAGAGCGTCTACTGCATCTCGGGCGAGGGCAGCATCGAGGATCTGGCCACAGGCGAAGTGCACGAAATTCGCCCCGGCGTGATGTATGCGCTGGATCAGCATGACAAGCACACGTTGCGCTGCAAGACCGAATGCGTCTTTGCCTGCTGCTTCAACCCGCCTGTAACGGGGCGCGAAGTGCATCAGGCCGACGGGTCTTACGCGCTGGAAACATCCTGAACAAGGGCTGGTAGGGGTGAAAAGCCACCTGCCGCAACTGACATGAACCACACAGTCGAGAAAATCGGCGGCACCTGCATGAGCCGCGCGCCCGAACTTGTTGACACATTGTTTCTGGGCGGCCGCAAGAAAGCGGACATCTATAACCGCATCTTCGTTGTCTCTGCCTTCGGTGGCATCACCAATCTGCTGCTGGAACACAAGAAGACCGGCTCGCCCGGTGTCTATGCCCGCTTTGCCAGCGATGATAGCGGCGCGGGCTGGCAAGACGCGCTTGGCGACACCGCGGCGCGGATGTGCGCCATTCATGCCGATATCCTGACCCATGACGCCGACCGCGAACGCGCCGATGCCTTCGTGCGCGACCGCATGGAAGGCGCGCGCGCCTGTCTGATGGATTTGCAGCGTCTGGGGTCTTATGGGCATTTCCGCATCTCTCAGCAGATGCAGACGGTGCGCGAATTGCTTTCGGGCCTGGGCGAGGCGCATTCGGCCTTTGTCACCACGCTTTTGCTGCAGCGCCATGATGTCAATGCGCGCTTTGTCGATCTGTCGGGCTGGCGCGATGGCGACAACCCATCGCTGTCACAGCGGCTGGAACAGGCGATGGCGGGGATCGATCTTTCGGCAGAGCTGCCCATCGTCACCGGCTATGCCCATTGCGCCGAAGGGTTGATGCGCGAATATGACCGGGGCTATTCCGAAGTGGTGTTTGCCAATCTTGCCGCGCTGACCGGCGCGCAAGAGGCAATCATCCACAAGGAATTCCACCTGTCATCGGCCGACCCCAAGATTGTGGGGGTGGAAAACACCGTAAAGATCGGGCGCACCAGCTATGATGTGGCGGATCAGTTGTCCAATCTGGGGATGGAAGCCATCCACCCCAATGCCGCGCGCGTGCTGCGACGCGCTGATGTGCCGCTGCGCGTCAAGCATGCGTTTGAACCCCAGGATCCCGGCACGCTGATCGGCCCCGAAGGCGGCGAGGCCGGGCGCGTTGAAATGGTCACGGGGCTGGATGTTCAGGCTTTCGAACTGCATGAACCCGACATGGTGGGGGTGAAAGGCTATGATGCCTGCGCGCTGGCCGCGCTGACGCGCCACAAGCTGTGGATCGTGTCGAAGCAGTCCAATGCCAACACCATCACGCATTACCTTAGCGGATCACTGAAGGCGATCAAACGCGCCGAGGCAGAGATCCTCGACAGCTATCCCAACTCGACCATCACCGCACGCCCGATGGCGATGGTTTCGGTGATCGGCTCTGATCTGCGGCAGGTGCAGGTGTTGCTCAATGGCTTGCAGGCGCTGGATCAGGCCGGAATCGCGGTTCACGCTGCAAGCCAGGGGCTGCGCCGGGTAGAGGTGCAATTCCTGATCGCGCGCGAAGATCTGGCCGAAGCGATACGCTGTCTGCATGCGCGCTTTGTGCCCAGCCAGGCGGTCGCGCCGAAGAAGGCGGCGTAATCCGGGCGGCGCGCGGCTTGCGCATCAATAGGTGACATCGGGCGCGGTTCGATCCGACTGCACTGCGGTCAGGAACTCCGCCAGCCTGTCTTGCCCTTGCGCGCTGCCGGCGCGGCTGGATGGGGTGGCAAGGTCTTGCTCCGCCCGTGCCATCAGCGCGACATGCGCCAGCGACACGAAATGCGCCAGCGCCAGTGCCAGCGCGCCGCTGCGGTGCAGCCGCGCAATCTCTGCCCGGCCAAGCCCGGCCAGCCGCGCGCGCGACAGGGTGAAATACCCCGCCAGGGCGCTTTCCTGCGGGAATGGCTGCAACAGCCCTGACTGAAGGATGGCATGTGCCGCCGTCTGCATGCGCGGCAGCGTCTGCGCCCTTTTGGCCAGCCTCGACTGAAGCTGCGCCAGCGCCGGCGTCAACTGGCCATCCGGCCCCAGAAAGGGCTGGCCCTGCGGCGCTGGCCTGATCAGCCTGCTATCGGCGTCCACCCACAGCGCGGCGTCATCCCCTTGCGGCCCCAGGGCAAAGGGGTAGGTGCACAGCGCCTTTGGCACATGGCTGCCGCGCCAGACCCCGTTCATGGCTATCATTGCCGATGGCCCGCCCCGCGCCAGACGCAGCACGGCCCAGGGCATGGCGCTGTCGTCAAACACAACAGGCAGGTTCGCGGCAATGGCTTCATGCTCGTCGGCGAATACCGGAAGCATGTGGAAGCGATGCGCAAAGGCGAAACTGTCCGGCCAGCACCAGCCCTGCCCGTTCAGGCCCGGATCCGTCACCGGCACCCAACGCCCCCCTGGCAGGGCGGATTGATATCGCGCAGCATGGTTCATGCTGCCCAGTGTCGTTAAAACGCCTGAACGAAGCCCTACCGACCCCGCAGCCAGACCCGCATCATTGCGGAAAATGCAACCGAAATGCCGCTATTTGGCCGCGAACAGGGCGCGGCAGGGGCGCGCGCATGTCCCATCGTCACAACCGGGTGAGATGTGGGTGTAATGATGTGGCTGCAAGTGCTGGGCCGCAGCGCGACCGGGGATCCCGCGCTTGATATCGGCATAGATTCGATCGTCATCGTCGAACGCCAGCACGGTGTGTTCGCGGTGACCAACTCGCGCGCCTATGGCGGGCTGGTGACCTATCATGTCGCGCCTGACGGTCTGAGCGTGCGCGACAGTGTATTGTTTCATGCCGGCATCAACCGCTCGGCCGCGCTGACCGTCGTGCCGCACCGCATCGACGGGTCATTCCAGTTGGGCGTGACCACCAACCTGACCAGCGCGATCGGATATCGGCTGTTCAATGATGGCAGTATCGGGGCGCGGCGCTGGACCGATCTGGATCACATCCGCGCCGATCCGGCCAACCCTGTCGCGCAGCAGATTCTGGCGCTGCAGAGTTCGGAAGTGGTGCCCGCCACCGGCCCCGCCGCATGGCAGGCCGACACCATTGCCTATACCCATCATGATGGCGGCGTGCTGGCGCTGGGGCGGTATGAGCCGTTACTCTACAGCTATGCCAGCGATGCCGACGGCAACCTGACACTGGCCAGGATGCTTGGCCTTGAAGACGGGCTGTGGATTGCCGCACCCACGGCCCTGACCGTGTTTTCCGCGCATGGTCAGACATGGGCGGTGCTGGCCGCAGCGGGCACAAATTCGCTTAGCGTCGTGAAAGTGGGCGCAGATGGTGCGCTGATGGTTGTCGATCATGTCACTGATACCGGGGCCACCCGTTTTGCCGATGTGCAGGCCATTGCCCATGCGCAGATCGGCGATCATGCGCTGATCGTGGCCGCGGGCAGCGATTTCGGGGTGACGCTGTTCACGCTTCTGCCCGATGGGCGGCTGGTCTGGATGCAATCGCTGGAAGACACGCCCGAAACCGGGCTTAACTCTGTATCGGCGCTGGAAACCGTGGTCGCGGGCGAAAACCTGCTGGTGCTTGTGGGCAGCGCCAAGGATGCCGGGCTGACCACGCTGAAACTGCCGATTGCACAGCTTGGGCTGGTGGCCAGCGGCAAACCGGACGCGCCGGGCACGGTCATGGGCAGCGCCAGAGATGATCTGCTGATCGGCAAGGCGGCGGGCGATCATCTGAATGGCGGCGAGGGGCATGACATTCTGGTGGCCGGGCCGGGGCATACCATCATGACCGGCGGGGCGGGGGTTGATACCTTCGTCATGCATCCGGCGATGGGGCTGGTGCAGATCACCGATTTCGAGCGCGGCGTGGACCGGCTGGATGTCTCGGCCTGGCCGATGATGCGCAGCCCGCAGCAATTGCAGATCAGCCCTTCCGCTGATGGTGCACTGATCAGCTATCGTGATGCTGTGGTCAAGATCACTGCTGCTGACCTGCTGCCGCTGGAACTGGCCGACCTGTTTCCCGACGGGCGCTTCGCCACCCCGGACCGGCTGCATATGCTTGCTCACCTGTCGGACCTGTCGGGGGATCTGCCCCCGTCAGAACCGCCCCCGCCCCCGGTCTTCACCCTGACCGACCGCAACGGGGCTGGGCTGGGCGGCATCCGCATCATCGCCCGCGACAAGGACAGCGCCGAGATACTGGGCGAAACCATCACTGCCGCCGATGGCAGCTTCAGCCTGGATCTGGCGCAGCCCGCCAAGCTGGAGATTGACCACAGCTTCGCCCTGCCCGGTGGCACCAGTTTCGGCAATGGCACCTCGACCGACATATTGCGTCTGGCGCTGGGCCAGAAGCCTGCCTACCTGAACGGGTCAGAACCGACCGTTTCGGATTACGTCGCCGCCGATATCAATGGCGATGGCCGTGTCAGCATCCGCGATGCGCTGGACGCGCTGCGCATCGCAATGGGGCTGCGCGCGCCCCCCGACGCGATCATCCTGCCCGAAGAACTGGCGCAAAGCCCCGCCAACAACGGCACGGCGCTGCCGGTCACGCAGCCCTTGCTGGAATTTGGCGGCAATCTGGTCGCGGTGCTGCGCGGGGATCTGGGCGACGACCATCTGTTTGCGGTCTAGTATCCGCCACCTGACACAAGATACCCGATGTCGGTTTGGAGCCCGAAGCCGACGGTCGCGCAGAAGTAAAGGGCCTGCCAAGCTTAAGGAAGCGTCGACAAGAGGATTCCGAGCGCTTAGAATTATCACGGTGGATTCCTTCCAAGCTATTCGGAGTATCGAGCAACATGAGCGTCGACAGACGGAAGACGCGAGCCGAGAAGATAAAACGTTTCACCCTAGCTACGCGGATTGATCCGAAGTCTAGGGGGCCAAAGCTTACATTAGAACAAAAGCGCCATGTTGCAGCAATGGTTGAGCGAGCAAAGTATCTTGACTTCGCACAGTCGTTAAATGGTCCCAACTTCTTTATTGATCGAAAGCTTAGAGAGTTCGTTCAAGAGTATAATAATAGAACGTTCAGCGCTTACGGATCGCAACAACCCGAGTCGTTTAATGTCATTAAAGATTTTGTGGAGCCGGATGATGATGCGTTTGTTCTGAAGATTCTTCCAGAAAAATACTTGTCGGTGGACCTGAACTACATTCTTGACCGGCTAACCGATCCCAACCTAGAGCGCAAAGCGAAAGATCTTTTCCAACTTGAAGAAAGCACAATTTATTCCGTAGCTGTCCCAGGCGGGTACGGGGACTTGCAGTTTACAGGAATTAAGCAGCTTGCTCTTTTCGGATGGTCTTGCGTCCGCCATGGTGACGAACTATCAATCTTTGGAATTGCTGCAAAGAACAACCCCGACAAATCGCTTGAACCGTTGGGGCCCAATTCAGCTGAGCGAAACCCAGCCAAGCCTTTTCTTCCTGATGGTAATTTGGATATAAACCATGAGGATTTTTTTGAGTACTCTTTACTTTATCCGGTCGTATTTCTAATGACGATTGATCTATCACGCGGCACCACTCTGGTCAGGTACATCCTGACGGAAAGGAAAGATACTTTTGATGTAATTACCGACAATCGAGAAACATATACGTTTTTGTCGAAGGGCGGCTTCGGCAGGAACAATATCGATGCAGCAACTAGATTTGAAAATTCATATCGCGCCTTGCAGGAGCATTCTCAGGTTTTCGCTTTGCTGGGAGAGTTGCCCCATATCCTACTTGGCGTCTATGACAGCGATGACATGAGCATTGTCCGGGCTCCGACTGGGCTCCGAATGCGTGAACGAAGTACTCAAGTGCGAAAGGCGAGGAAGACACTTGCAAAACATGAGGTGCCGAATTTTGTTAATGTTGCTACTATTGTTTGGCCGAACCAGCCCAGTTCTTTTCGGAAATTCAGTGTCGTTGAATTCAAGGTCGAGCAGAAAGGGTACTGGAAATCTCTTCGCCCTGATCAATTGGGAGTCGGGAAGAATGGCGATCAAGTACAAGGCAAGACGTGGGTTAATGTTACAGAATCTTGGGAAGAGTCTCTAGGGTTTTCACCGCCGCAAAACAGCAAGACGGTATCCGTTCGATCAGGTATTCATACAAGCGAGAGCGGCGAAGTTTACGTAATGCGCAATGCGCAACACGAGAAAGATGTATACAAGGTTGGGTTCACTACCAAAACGGCTGATGAACGTGCGTCGCAATTGGCGTCTAGTACAGGTCAGCCAGATAGTTTTGGAGTAATGAACTCATGGAAAGTGAAGAACCCACGCCGTGTGGAAGGTATTATCCACGAGCGGCTCGCACAGTATCGGTTAACTCAACGAAGAGAATTCTTTAAGGTGAAGTATACCACTATACAAAGTGTCGTCGAACAAGTGATTGCAGAACTAGATGCAAAGCCAGACTAACAAGCATGTGGCAAACGTCCGCTCCGTCCCACATTGCCGCCTGTCGCGACCGAACCGCCTGGGATCGGGAAGCTTTCGTCAGACGGCGAACACCAGCCGCAAACGCCGGTGTCGCGCCGCATTGTCGGGACTATTCTGCCCAATCCGGCTTGCGCTTTTGCAGAAAGGCGCTGATGCCTTCATCGGTGTCGCGCAGCAACATGTTCTCGACCATGACCTCGCCAGTATAGTCATAGGCATCGGCCAGCCCCATTTCGGCCTGCCGATAGAAGGCCTGCTTGCCGATCCGCACCGCCGCGCCCAGCTTGGCGGCCACGGTTTGGGCCAGGGCTTGCGTCTCTTCCTCCAGCGCGTCGGCAGGCACAACATGGTTGACCAGCCCCAGCGCCTGCGCGCGCGGCGCATCGATGAACTGGCCGGTGGTCAGCATCTCGAAAGCCATCTTGCGCGGAATATTGCGCGACAGCGCCACCATCGGTGTCGAACAGAACAGCCCTATATTGACACCATTGACACCAAAGCGCGTGCCTTCGGCCGCCACCGCCATGTCACAGCTTGCCACAAGCTGACAGCCCGCCGCCGTGGCAATGCCATGCACCTGTGCAATCACGGGCTGGGGAAGGGCAGGGATCATCTGCATCACTTCGGCGCAGCGGCCAAAGAGATCGGCAAAATAACCCGCCCCCTTGTCGGGCGCGGCGCGTCCGGCCTGCATTTCCTTCAGATCATGGCCCGCGCAAAACGCCTTGCCTGACCCGCGCAGCACCACCACCTTGACCCGCGTATCCTGCGCCAGCGCGCCCAGTTTGTGTTTCAGTGCCGCCAGCATCCGATCTGACAGCGCGTTCAGATTGCCGGGGCTGTTCAGCGTGACCCGTGCCACCCCTGCCGCAACGTCACATTGCAGAATATCATCGCTCATCTTGTCAATCCTTTCATGCTGGGCAGAGTGTAACTGTCATATTGCATATGTGAAAGATCAAGAGCAGGGGGCCAGGGCCATGAAGATGGATGCAGACGCGTTGCGCGCCTTTCTGAAATCAGAGTTCCGGCAGGTTGCAGATATGTTCGCCATCGATGCCGTGCAGCCGGGCGATATTACCGTGCGGCTCTTGCATCATGAACGCCATCTGCGCCCCGGCGGGACCGTGTCGGGACCGGCCATGTTCGCACTGGCCGATGTCGCGGTCTATCTGGCGATTCTGTCGCAGGTGGGACCAAAGGCGCTGAGCGTGACCACCAATTGCGCGATCGATTTCATGCGCAAACCCGCCGCGGGGGTGGATCTGGTCTGCACCGCGCGGCTGCTGAAGCTGGGGCGCGTGCTGGCCGTGGGCGATTGCCTGATCTATTCCCAAGGGCTGGCGCAGCCGGTGGCGCGTGCCTCGCTGACCTATTCGATCCCGCCCGAGAAATGACCCCGGCGGGGCAAGGCGCCCGGAACACGCCCCGCCCACCCACCCTGTCGGCCCTGCCCGCCGCCCTGTGCGGCGTCCAGCGCCTTGGCGCGTTCCGGGCGCTGGCAGGCGGCGCGCCAAGCTGATAGAGGCAAGCTGCCTTCCCAGTCATGGACCCGCGCACCCGATGACCCCTGCTGCCCGCCTGCAAGCCGCAATCGAGATACTGGATCTGATCTTGTCAGGACGCCCTGCCGAACAGGCGCTGACCGGCTGGGCACGAACCCATCGTTTCGCAGGGTCGAAGGACCGCGCGGCAATACGCGACCATGTGTTTGACTGCCTGCGCTGCCAACGGTCCTTCGCCCATCTGGGCGGGGCAGAGACCGGGCGCGCGCTGATTCTGGGGCTTCTGCGCGCGAAGGATCAGAACGCGGCGGAGATCTTTTCCGGGCAAGGCCATGCCCCTGCCCCGCTGGCGCGGCCCGAGGCCGCCCATGCCCCCGGCCCCATGCCCGAGAATGTGGCGCTGGACTGCCCTGACTGGCTGGCCCCGGATCTGCGCCATTCGCTGGGGGTGGATTTCGCGCCCGTCATGCAGCGTCTGCGCCAGCGCGCGCCGGTCTTCCTGCGCGTAAATCCGGCGCGCGCGAGCTTGCAGCAGGCGCGCGAGGTGCTGGCCCGCGACCAGATCGACACGAAACCCCACGCATTGGCCCCCACAGCGCTGGAAATCACCGGCAATGCCCGCAAGCTGCGCCAGTCCGCAGCCTTTGCCGAAGGGTTGGTGGAGTTGCAGGACGCGGCCTCGCAGGCCGTGATCCATGCGCTGCCCGACCCGGCCGGGTTACGCGTGCTGGATTACTGCGCTGGTGGTGGCGGCAAGGCGCTGGCGCTGGCTGCGCTTGGCGCGCATGTCACCGCCCATGACGCCAACCCCGCGCGGATGCAGGATCTGCCCGCCCGCGCGGCCCGTGCCGGCGCGAGGATCACGCTTGCCGATGCGCCGCGCGGGACGTTCGACATGGTGGTGACGGATGTGCCCTGTTCGGGGTCGGGCAGCTGGCGGCGCGCGCCTGCCGGAAAATGGCGCCTGACCCCCGCCGGGCTGGAGGCGCTGTGCAGCAGCCAGACCCAAATTCTGCACGACGCTGCTGGGCGGGTGCGGGCAGGGGGCTGGCTGTGCTACATGACCTGCTCGATGCTGCGGGCCGAAAATGCCGCGCAAATTGACACCTTCCTCGCTGCGCATCCGGAATTCCGGCTGATCCTGCAACGGCAATTCACCCCGCTTGACGGCGGTGACGGGTTTTACCTGGCCGTTATGCAGAAGCTTGATTGATCCAGACAGCAGCGAAGCATCCGGCCAAAACAACTTCAGGTTGCAAACAATCGCATTCCTGTTAACCATTTCTTCAAATTGGCCTGCGACGTTGGGTCCGGCGGTTCAGCAGGGCCGCATGCCGGATCGGGTATTGCTCGGAAAGCTTGTTCATGATGCGATTTCTGCCTTTCCTCGATCTGCGCAAGAGCCTGAGCATGGCGTTCGCGTTGGGCCTTGGGGGGATTGGTCTGACCGTGCTGGCACTGATGCTGCCTGATCAGGGCGTACGCACCCACACTGCCTTGTCCATCGGGGTCTCGCTTGGTCTGCTGGCCCTGCTGCTGGGCGCAGCAGGCACATTGCATCGCTACCACTTGCGGCAAGAGCGGCGCATAATCGATGCGCTGCTCGGCAACTCGGCCCAGCCCGGCTTTCTGGCACAAGGGTCTGATCATGCGGTCACATGGGCCAATCACACCGGCGCGGATATTCTTGCCCCACATGACTACGCGCTGGATGTCTGGCTTTCAGGCGTCAAGGCGTCGCCCAGCCGCTATATCGCCCGGATGCATGATCAGGCCCAGTCTCAGGGCGTCGCCCGCGACGAGTTGTTTGTCGAAGGAACGACATGGCTGGCCGAAGTCACTGTAACGCCCGGCAACGCCTTCCTCTGGGTTCTGCATCCGCAAAACCTGCCACAGGATCGAGGCTTGCAGGAACTGGAATGGGCACATTTTGATGCCGAAGGACGCATCACCCGGATCTCGGCCGCGCTGCAAGCCGCGCTTGGCACGGCATCTCTGAAGCGACTGGATCAGCTTCTGCCGGGATCAGCGCCGGCACCGGGGCAGTCCGCGCCCGTCAGCCTGCCCGCAGATGCGGGCCGACGGATTGCCTGGCGTCAAGGCGGCGCTGATGAAGCGGGCATAGTGCTGTTGCTGCCGCCGCCTGACCTGCCCGCCATCGGGGACATTGATCAGGCGTTGAACGCGCTGCCAGTAGCCATTGCCCATATCGCACCGGACGGGCGCATCGCACTGGCCAATCAGGCCGCGCGGCGACTGTTGCAGATCACGACACGCGACGATGTCCGGCTCTGCGACCGGCTGGAAGGACTGGGCCGCCCGCTGGTCGAGTGGCTGGAAGATGTGCGTTCCGGCCATCTGGCACACAGCACCGAAGTCATGCGTCTGGCCCGGCGCGGGGAGGAAGCGTATATTCAGGTCTCGCTGCGCAAGCTTCCCGGCGGGCCGGAAGGCTACACGCTGGCGGTGATGCATGACGCGACCGAACTGAAATCGCTGGAAGCAAAATTCACCCAAAGCCAGAAAATGCAGGCAATCGGCCAGTTGGCAGGCGGGGTGGCGCATGATTTCAACAATCTGCTGACCGCCATTTCGGGGCATTGCGAACTGATCGTGATGCGCCATGACAGCAATGATGTCGATTACCCCGACCTGATGCAGATTCAGCAAAACACCAATCGCGCCGCTGCGCTTGTACGCCAGCTTCTGGCCTTTTCGCGCAAGCAGACGCTTCAGATCGAAACGCTGGATCTGCATGCCACGCTGGCGGATCTGGTGCATCTTCTGAACCGCCTGCTGGGGGAAAAGATCACGTTGAGCCTGCGCTATGCCGAACCACCGCTGGCGATCCGGTCCGACCGAAGGCAACTGGAACAAATCCTGATCAATCTGGTGGTCAATGCGCGCGATGCCATGCCGCTGGGGGGCGAGGTCGTCATCGCCACCGAACTGCGCAACCTGCCTGACGGGCTGGCGCGCGATCAGGTCCGCCTGCCCGCCGGGGAATATGCAGTGATCGAGGTGCGTGATCAGGGGCTGGGCATCCCCAGGACCAATCTGCCAAAACTGTTCGAACCGTTCTTCACCACCAAACGGCAGGGCGAAGGCACGGGGCTGGGCCTGTCTACCGCCTATGGTCTGGTCAAGCAGATGGGGGGCTTCATCTTCATCGACAGCGAAGAAGGGCTGGGTACGACTGTCAGCCTGTATTTCAAGCCGCAGGACACCCGACTTTCCAGCCACGCTGCGGGGCAGGCCCGCGCAGCGGTGGCCGCCATGCCGACCAAGCCCCGCAGCCTTGTGCTGCTGGTAGAGGATGAAGCGCCCGTGCGCTCTTTCGCGGCGCGCGCCCTGCAATTGCAGGGCCATCAGGTGCTGGAAGCCGATTCGGGCGAGGCCGCGCTGGACATCCTTGCTGACGGAAGCGTGCGGCCTGACCTGTTCGTCACCGATGTCATCATGCCGGGGCTGGACGGGCCGGGCTGGGTATCGCGCATCCGCACGCAGCACCCTGATACGCCTGTGGTGTTCATGTCCGGCTATGCCGAGGACAACCGCAGCGCCGCGCGCGACCGGGTGACGCATGCAACCTTTCTGGCCAAGCCCTTTTCGCTGAAGGAACTGACCGCAATTGTCGACGCCCAGCTTCGTGACCGGGCCGTGCTATGTGACTGACCGCGCCGCGCGCGCGCCGCGCATCGCAGGGGCGGGTGTGACCGGGCCGCATTGCCCTGTGCCCCACGTGTCACGCCGCTGCTTTCCGCGGCGTTGTCGGGCCGCATTGCGCCAGCCACCGGATAGCCACAGCCGACATCAGTTTTGACTTGCCAGCCTGAAGATTGCCTGCGCAACTTGGCGTCGTCAGCAACATAACAGGGCGGTCATGCAGCAGGCGCGCAAACGTATCTGGGGATGGTGGATGTTCGACTGGGCGAACCAGCCCTACAACATTCTGCTGCTGACCTTCATCTTCGCGCCCTACTTCACCTCTGCGGTGGCGCCCGACCCGGTCAGCGGGCAGGCGATGTGGGGCTGGATGCTGGCCATATCGGGCCTGCTGACCGCGCTTTGCGCCCCGATACTGGGGGCGATTGCCGACTGCTCCGGTCATCGGCGACGCTGGATCCTGCTGTGGTCGGCGCTTTACATGCTGGGGGCAGGGGCGCTGTGGTGGGCCGTGCCGGGGGCCGACCAGACACGCATCCTGCTGATCCTGATCGCCTTTGCCATCGGCATGATGGGGCTGGAATACGGCATTGTCTTCACCAATTCGCTGCTGCCCACGCTGGGCCCGCGCGAGGCGCTGGGCCGCATTTCCGGCACCGGCTGGGCGCTGGGCTATCTGGGCGGGCTGATCTCGCTGATCCTTATGCTGCTTCTGCTGGCAGAAAACGATCAGGGCCGCACCCTGCTGGGCCATGCCCCGATCCTGGGGCTGGACGCAGAGGCGCGCGAAGGCACCCGCGCGGTGGGGCCATTCTCGGCGCTGTGGTATCTGGTCTTCGTGCTGCCCTTCTTCCTGTGGGTGCATGACCCGGCCAACCCGCACCGCGCGCGCGGTGCCGTCAAGCGCGGGCTGAGCGAGTTGAAGGCCACATTGCGCGCCCTGCCCGGACGACGCAGCCTGTTTGCCTATCTGGGGTCATCGATGATCTATCGTGACGCGCTGAACGGCATCTATGCCTTTGGCGGCATCTACGCCGCCGGTGTGCTGGGCTGGTCGATCACCCAGATCGGGGTGTTCGGGATCGTCGCCACCATTGTCGGCATTTTTGCCTGCTTCATCGGCGGGCGGATGGATTCGCGCTACGGTCCCAAACCTGTGATCATTGCCTGTGTCCTGCTGTTGATCGCGGTCTGCATCGTGATTGTGGGCACAGATCGCGGCATGGTGCTGTATGCGCCCGTACCCGACGGGTCGGGGTTGCCTGATATCACCTTCTATATCTGCGGCGGGCTGATCGGCGCGGGCGGTGGCGCATTGCAGGCCGCCAGCCGCACCATGCTGGTGCGGCAAGCCGACCCTGCGCGCATGACCGAAGGCTTCGGGCTTTACGCGCTGTCGGGCAAGGTCTTGTCCTTCGTGGCGCCGGGGCTGATCGCGCTGGCCACCACGCTGACCGAAAGCCAGCGGCTGGGGGTAGCGCCGCTGATCGGGCTTTTCGCATTGGGCCTTGTGCTGCTAATCTGGGTCAACCCCGAAGGTGAGCCGGAATTCACATGCGCACAGCCCTTATCGCCCTGATCCTTGCCGCCCTGCCGGTCGCGGCACAGCCGCAATCGCTGGCCAATCAGCTTTTCGGTGCCAGGCAGATGCCCTCGCTGCAAGAACCGCAGGCGATTGGCAGCTATGCCAATGGCTGCGCCGCCGGGCTGGTGCGGCTGCCCGAAACCGGCCCGTCCTGGCAGGCGATGCGGCTGTCGCGCAACCGCAACTGGGGCCACCCGGACGCGATTGCCTATGTGCAGGATCTGTCACGCACAGCCCAGCAGATCGGCTGGAAGGGGCTGTATATCGGCGATATCAGCCAGCCCCGCGGCGGGCCGATGACCTCTGGCCATGCCAGCCACCAGATCGGGCTGGATATCGATATCTGGATGCTGCCACCGCGCCGCCTTGATCTGTCGGTGGCCGAACGCGAAAGCCTCAGTTCAATCTCGGTGCGCAGCGAGGATCAGCGCAGCGTCAATGCCAACTGGACGCGCCAGCATCATGCATTGCTCAAACAGGCCGCGCTGGATGCGCGCGTGGACCGGATCTTCGTGGCCGCAGCCGTCAAGATCGAGATGTGCAAGACCGCGACCCGCGCCGATACCGGATGGTTGCAGAAGATCCGCCCCGCTGTGGGCCACAACTACCATTTCCATGTCCGGCTGCGCTGCCCGCGCGGCAACCGCCATTGCGTGACCCAGACCCCAAGCGTGGCGGAACTGTCAAAGGGCGGCAATGGCTGCGACGCGACGCTGGAATGGTGGGTCACGGATTTCCTGAACCCGCCCCGGCGTGAACGCACCGAGCCACCTGCCCCGCGCCGCCGCCACCCGCGCGAATTCACCCTGGCCGATCTGCCCGCGCAATGCGGCGAGGTTCTGGCGGCACCCTGACGCATGGGCCTTGTGGGGCGCTGCCCCACACCCCGGGATATTTGGGCAAGGATGAAAGCAGCAGGCTTGCCCTGCGCGCGTGATGGCGGTATGGCTGCGCAATTCGCACTCCGCTTCATGGGGTGCCAAGTCTCCGCAACCTTGTCAAAACGGAACACATATCCATGACCCGCAAATATCTGCCCGGCATTCTGGCCATGGCGGCGATTGTCGTCGCTTCCAATATCCTTGTGCAATTCCTGTTCGGCAACTGGCTGACCTGGGGTGCCTTCACCTATCCGCTGGCCTTTCTGGTCAATGACATCATGAACCGGATCTATGGCCCACAAGCCGCGCGGCGCGTGGTCTGGGCGGGCTTTGCCGTGGGGGTGGCGTCATCGCTGGTGGCCTCGGCCTTTGATGCGACCACGCTGCGCATTGCCATCGGCTCTGGGCTGGCCTTCCTGACCGCGCAGATGCTTGATGTGGTGATCTTCGACAAGCTGCGCGAAGGGCGCTGGTGGCGCGCGCCGCTGGCCTCTACCCTGGTGGGATCGACCGTGGACACGGTGCTGTTCTTTTCCATCGCCTTTTCGGCCAGCCTGGCCTTCATCAACCCCGGTGATGATGTGTCCTGGGCGGCAGAGGCGCTGCCGCTTCTGGGCTGGGGGCCGACGGTGCCGCTGTGGGTCAGTCTGGCGGTGGCCGATTGGGGGGTGAAGCTGGGGCTGGCCCTGCTGGCTTTGGCGCCATTCCGCATCATCGTGAGAAGAATTACGCAACCTGTCGCATAATTTCTTTTGACAAACACAAAATATGTGCCACCATCCTAGATAACAGCAACGCAATGAAAGGAGGTGGTCCAGTGTCTAGAGTGATGTTGGAGAGAGGTGCGAAGACAGTCAAAGGGGGCAGAACCTGACGGCAGCCCGGATGGGACACCCTTTTGATTGAGCCTGTGCTCTAATTGGCTCCATCTCCTGAAGCTCGTTTAGGGCCGCCTGCTATCTGGCGGCCCTTTCGATTCCCTGCATGAGGGCACGTGTCATGTCGATATGGATCAGCGATGAAATCAGTTTGCAGGATTGGGAGATCACCGAATCCTTCATTCGCGCCTCCGGCCCCGGCGGGCAGAACGTCAACAAGGTTGCAAGCGCGGTCGAGTTGCGCTTTGAAGCCGCGCGCAGCCCCAGCCTGCCCGCCCCGGTCAAGGCGCGGCTGAAGCAGCTGGCAGGGCGGCGCTGGGGGGCGGATGGCGCGCTGACGCTGAAGGTCGAGGACACGCGCAGCCAGACCCGCAACCGCGAGATCGCCCGCGAGCGACTGGCCGAACTGGTGCGCCGCGCATTGGAGCGCCCCAAGCGCCGCATCCCGACCCGCCCGACACTGGCCAGCAAACGCCGGCGGCTTGCGGGCAAGGCGCACCGGTCCGCACTCAAGGCCGGACGCGCCACACCCGGAACGGATCTTACCTGATACAATCACGCCAGATTGTCTTGAAGCTGCCACAAAACTACGTCACTGCCTGTCGAAATCCATAAGAGCAGCCCATGCACGCAGCCCCGATGACGCGCAAATTGCTGAACCTGATTGTCGAACAGGTCCGCCCTGCCTTTGTGCAGGCGGCGGCGTTATGTCTGCGTGAAGGGCCGAATGGAGCAGAGGTGCTGCTGATCCGCACCTTGCGGCTGAAGCAATGGATTATCCCAAAGGGCTGGCCGATGAAGGGCAAGACCCTGGCCGAGGCGGCGGCCATAGAGGCGTGGGAGGAAGCCGGGGTGCGCGGTGTCATCGGCACAGCGCCGATCGGGGCTTTCACCTATACCAAGGTCAAGAAAAGCGGGCTGCCGGTCTCCTGTCGGGCACAGATTTTCCGGCTCGATGTCACGGAAGTTTCCAGCTCCTATCCCGAAGCGGGCAGGCGCGAGCGGGCTTGGGTTCCGCTGGCGCAGGCCGCTGCATTGGTGCGTGACCCCGAACTTGCCGTCTTGCTGCGACAGATGGCCGGAAACGCTTGATCTGGCGCATTGTTCCCGGCGGTTATTGTTGCTACTGACCCGGTGTCATCGAACTGTCACAAAGGTCCGGCGCTGTGTCCCATGAAGTCGAGAAGTCCTGGAAAACCCTGAACAAGGATCTGGGGCGTATCACTGCGCTGGAACAGGCGGTGGCCTATACTGCGCGCCCGCTGGTCGCGCCGGGGGTCGCATTGGCCTTCATGGCGCTGACCGGCATCGTCACCGCAATGCTGATCGGCTTCGACCCTCTGGGGCTGATCGTTATCGCGGCAGCGATTATCGGGGCGTATATGGCGCTCAATATCGGGGCCAATGATGTTGCCAACAATATGGGGCCAGCGGTCGGTGCGCGGGCGCTGACCATTGGCACCGCGCTGATCATTGCCGCCATATGCGAAACCGCAGGCGCGCTGATTGCGGGCGGCGATGTGGTGGGCACGGTCTCGCGCGGGATCATCACGCCCGAAGCCGTTGCCGAAACCCGCATCTTCATCTGGGCGATGATGGCGGCGCTGCTGGCAGGCGCGCTGTGGGTCAATCTTGCCACATGGATCGGCGCGCCGGTCTCGACCACACACAGCATTGTCGGCGGGGTGATGGGCGCGGGCATCGCGGCGGCGGGTTTCACGGCAGTCAACTGGCCCATGATGGGCCGGATTGCGGCAAGCTGGGTGATCTCGCCGTTGCTGGGCGGCATCTTCGCCGCGATTTTTCTGGCCATCATCAAGACGCGCATCATCTACCGCCCTGACATGATCGCGGCGGCGCGCTACTGGGTGCCTATCCTGATCGGGGTGATGGGGGGGTGTTTCACCACCTATCTGGCGCTCAAGGGGCTGGACAAGGTCTACAAGGTCTCGTTCCAGAACGCTGTTCTGGCGGGGCTGGTCATGGGTGTTGTGCTGACATTTCTCATGCGCCCGGTCATCCGCCGCCAGAGCCAGGGGATGGAGAATCGCAAGAAATCTCTCAAGGCGCTGTTCAGCATCCCGCTGATCTTTTCGGCCGGGCTGCTGTCCTTTGCGCATGGGGCCAATGACGTGGCCAATGCCATCGGCCCTGTGGCCGCAATTGTGCATGCGGTGCAGGATGGGGGCGCATCGGATCAGGTGAGCATTCCGCTATGGGTGATGCTGATTGGCGGCGTTGGCCTGTCGGTGGGGCTGTTGCTGTTCGGTCCGAAAATGATCAAGATCGTCGGCAATGAGATCACCCGCCTGAACGCCATGCGCGCCTATTGCGTGGCGCTGGCCGCGGCGATCACGGTGATCTTTGCATCCTGGCTGGGGCTTCCGGTCAGTTCGACCCATATCGCGATTGGGGCGATTTTCGGGGTGGGTTTCTTTCGGGAATGGTATCACGAGCGCATCCTGAAGGAAAACCGCACCGACACCCTGACCCCGTCCGAGGTGCGCAAGCGCAAGCGGGTGGTGCGGCGGGGGCATTTCCTGACGATCATCGCGGCCTGGGTGGTCACGGTGCCCTGCGCCGCCCTGCTGTCGGCCGGGCTGTTCCATGTGATGAACCTGATCAGCTACTGACCCCCCGAACCATGCAGCACCATCTTGCCGCAATGCGATGAACTGCCTAGAAGCAAGGCTGACATCCCGGCGCGAAGGAGCGATGATGGATATCTGCCGCAGCAAATCCGCGATCCGTGCGCTTGTGGCGCAATGGCGCAGCCAGAGCGTGCCGGTGGTGCTGGCGCCGACAATGGGCTTCTTGCATAACGGGCATTTGTCGCTGATGCGCCGCGCCCGCCTGCGCGCGGGCGAGACAGGCAAGGTGGTGGCCTCGATCTTCGTCAACCCCACCCAGTTCGGCCCCAATGAAGACCTTGACAGCTACCCCCGCGATGAGGCGCGCGATCTGGAACTGTTGCGCCTTGAGGGGGTGGATGCCGTCTTCATCCCGGAAGTGTCGGAAATCTATGACCCAGAGGCCCAGACCATTGTCGAAACCACCGAACTTGCCCGCATGCTGATCGGCAAGCTGCGTCCGGGGCATTTCCGGGGCGTGGCGACGATTGTCACCAAGCTGTTCAACATCATCCGACCCGATGCCGCCGTGTTCGGCGAAAAGGACTACCAGCAACTCGCGGTCATCCGCCGCATGGTGCAGGATCTGGATATGGAGATCGAGATCATCGGCGCCCCGATCCAGCGCGAAGCCGACGGGCTGGCGATGTCCTCGCGCAATGTGCGCCTGTCCCCCGCAGACCGCGCCCGCGCCCCGGTTCTGGCCCGCGCGCTGGACCAGGCAGAGGAACTCGCACCCAGCGGCATCACGGCATCGCGGCTGCGCAGCCATGTCCGCGCGACACTGGAAGCCGAACCCCGCGCGCAGGTCCAGTCGGTCGATATTCGTGACGCGGCGACACTAGCACCAATTTCCGGCCCGCTGACGCGCCCAGCCGTGCTATTGCTGGCGGTGAAATTCGGCACCGTGTTTCTGATCGACAACCGCGTCGTCCACCCCGCGAAGGAGAGAACATGAGCACCCAGACCCCGATCCGCCGCAATACTGTCCCGCAAATCCGCGCGCGCAAGGGGGGCGAGCCGATTGTCTCGCTGACATCCTACCACGCGCATACGGCGGCGATTGTCGACAAATATGCCGATTTCATTCTGGTGGGCGACAGCCTTGGCATGGTCATGCACGGGATGGAATCAACCATCGGCGTGCCGCTGGATCTGATGATCATGCATGGCAAGGCCGTGGTGC
>JAFIEF010000016.1 GCA_020832655.1 Paracoccaceae bacterium | reverse complement strand
GCGCATAGCCGATCCCGAACATGAAGCCCACGGCATACATGTGCCACTGCACTTCCTCGATCCAGATGTAATTCACGTTCAGCGCATAGCGCATGATGACATTGACGACGATGATCAGGATCAGCACGATCCAGATGGAATTGAGCACATAAGACAGCAGCTCGAGCGCTTTCTCGATCACGTCCGAGGCCCATGTGCGTGGGAAATCCAGCCCGTGACTGCGCGCGCCGGCATCCTCGACCTTGTCGAGATCAATGTCGATCTGAGGTTGGAGTTGGCTCATGCGGCACATCCTTGCTCGTAAGAGGGCTGTTTTGCAAAGAACCGCGCCCCGGCAAGGGCGCGGCCTTCATCCTGTTGCGTGCGATTACTCGCCGATACGGGTTTGCCAGTCGCGCGGCAGATAGCCCATTTCTTTCCAGGGGCGATTCAGCGCCTGGAACTCCATCATCGAATTATACACCCGCGCAAACATTTCATCCTCGGCCGAACGGCGCTCGATGACCACGTTATGCGCTTCGCGGAAGGCCGCGATGAACTCGTCGGGATAGGTGTTGATAATTGCACCCTTCTCTTCAAGCTCTTGCAGTGCGGGGCCTTGCATTGCTTCGGCCTTTGCAATGGCATAAGCATTTGCGGCCATGCAGCTTGTTTCGAACATGGCTTGTGTTTGCGGATTCAGCGAATTCCAGCTATCCATGTTCACGTACAACGCTTGGTTGGTCGATGGTTGGTGCCAGCCGGGCAAATACAGGTATTTGGCTACTTGATAGAACCCAAGCTGAAGGTCTGCTGAAGGCAACGAGAATTCAGTTGCATCCAGCACGCCGGTTTCAAGGGCCTGATACAACTCGCCGCCGGGCAGCATGGTGACCGATTTGCCAAGTTCCATCATGATCTCGCCACCAATGCCTGCGGCACGGAAGCGCATGCCGTCGAAATCCTCGACGCTTTGCAATTCACTGCGGAACCAGCCCGCTGTTTCCGGGCTGATCGTTCCGCAAGGGATCATGTGAATGTTGAACGGCTCATAAGCCTCAGCCATCAATTCACGCCCGCCGTGGAAATACATCCAGGCCAGATATTCGATTGATTCAAGACCAAAGGGTGTTGCCCCGAACAATGACGCAGAGGGCAGCGACCCAAGCTCATACCCCATCCACGAATATGCCGCGTCAATCGATCCATCGCTGACTGCATCAAACGCCGCGAGTGCAGGCACAACTGTGCCCGGTTCGGCCACGCGCAGATCAATCGCACCGTCCGTCATGGCGCGCATCTGGTCGGCCATCCAGGGCATTGCGTCAGCCAGACCTGCCAGCGTGGACGGAAATGCCATCGGCACCTGCCAGCGCACGCGCTCCTGCGCCTGAACGGCACCGGCCACAAGGCTGGCGCTCAGGGCGGTTGTGATAAGAAGTTTATTCATTCTGTTCCTCCACTCGTTGGACAATGCGCTTAGGCGGCATTGTATGGATATCGACACGCAACTGGGTCGCCACGTCAAGGAAAGAATGCTGCAACTGCGCAAAATACCTGTCTCTGCGCTGTTGGCTTGAAGTGCCTCTCTCCCCTGCCGGTATTGGTAAGGTAATTTTACCAATATTGGCAAGGAAAAAATATAACCCCGCACTGATTAGTTCGTCGGCAATGGCGGTTTCGGGCTGTGGCTTGCGGTATTTTTGCAGGCAATTCATTATCTTGATGTGATTGACCCCGCCATCAACTGCGGGCATGCTCTGATCATGAGTTTTGGTGACATATCCCGCCTTCCGCTGCCCCATGATGCCGAATCCGGTGCCGAGGCGCGTGCGCTGTTTCCTGATCTTGACGATGCGCGCGCGGCATTGATCGATGGGGCCGCCGGGTGCAGCCCCTATCTGCGTGCATTGCTGCTGCGCGAGCGTGACTGGATCGGCGCCGCGCTGGAGCGCGCGCCGCAAGACAGCGTATCGGCCGAACTGGCAGAACTGCCGGATGTCCCGCTTGCGGAATTGTCGGCGCGGCTGCGGCAGGCCAAGCGGCGCATCGCGCTGCTGGCGGCGCTGGCCGATCTGGGCGGGGTCTGGTCGCTGGATCAGGTGACAGGCGCACTGAGCGATCTGGCAGACCGCGCTGTGCATGTGGCGCTAACCGCTCTGGTTGCCGAAGAAATCCGGCGCAAGAAACTGCCCGCCGCCCCTGAAGATGCCGCCACCGGCGCGGGCATGGTGGTGCTGGCAATGGGCAAGATGGGCGCGAGAGAGCTGAACTATTCCTCTGACATCGACCTGATCTGCCTGTTCGACGAAACCCGCTTCAGCGCCGATGAATATCACGATGCCCGCGCGGCCTTCATTCGCGTCACGCGCAAATTATGTGGCCTGCTGTCGGATCACACGGCGGAAGGCTATGTGTTTCGCACAGACCTGCGCCTGCGCCCCGACCCGTCGGTCACGCCGGTCTGCCTGTCAATGGAAGCGGCCGAGCGCTATTATGAAAGTCTTGGCCGCACATGGGAACGCGCGGCCTTCATCAAGGCGCGGCCCTGTGCGGGTGATCTGGCGGCGGGTGCGCGGTTTGTCGAAACGCTGCGCCCGTTCGTGTGGCGCAAACATCTGGATTTCGCGGCGATTCAGGATGCCCATGACATGCGCCTGAAGATCAAGGCGCATAAGGGGCTGGGCGGCGCGCTGGTGCTTGAAGGGCATGACATCAAGCTGGGGCAGGGCGGCATTCGCGAGATAGAGTTCTTTACCCAGACGCGCCAGTTGATCGCAGGCGGGCGCGACCCCGACCTGCGCAGCCCGCGCACGCTAGAGGGGCTGGCCGCGCTGGCGGCCAAGGGCTGGATTCCGCAAGATGTGGCCGAGAAGCTGAGCGCGCATTACGTCGAGCACCGCGAGATAGAGCATCGGCTGCAAATGGTGCAGGATGCCCAGACGCAGAAACTGCCCGCGACACCCGAAGGGCTGGACCGGATCGCGCGGTTTTGCGGGCAGGGCGATACCGATGCGTTTCGCGCCCGCCTGCTGGGGCGGTTGCAGGATGTGGCCGAACTGACCGAAGGCTTCTTTGCGCCCGATGACGGCGCAGAGCAGGAACCGCCCCTGTCACAGGCCGCGCAGGACATTGTCGAAGGCTGGCGCGGCTATGCCGCGCTGCGTTCAGGGCGGGCGAAGGAAATCTTCAAGCGCCTGCGCCCGACCATATTGCGCAAGCTGCATGACGCCGCCGACCCCGAGGCCGCTCTGGTCCAGTTCGACCGTTTTCTGGGTGGCCTGCCTGCCGGGGTGCAGCTGTTTTCGCTGTTCGATGCCAATCCGCAACTGATCGATCTGATCGTGGATATCTGCGCCACTGCCCCGCGTCTGGCCGCGTATCTGGGGCGCAATGCAGCAGTGTTTGATGCTGTGATCGGCGGCGGGTTCTTTTCCCCCTGGCCCGGCACTGCCGCGCTGCAACGGGAACTGGCCGACCGGCTGGCCGAACTCGATGATTACGAACGCCAGCTTGATGCCGCGCGCATCTGGGCGCGGGAATGGCATTTTCGTGTCGGCGTACACCATCTGCGCGGGCTGATCGACGCAGATGAGGCCGGGGCGGAATACGCGTCACTGGCAGAGGCCGCGATGGGCGCGCTCTGGCCCGTGGTGGTGGCGGAATTCAGCGCCAAGCACGGCCCGCCGCCGGGGCAGGGGGCGGTGGTGCTGGGGATGGGGTCGCTGGGGGCGGCGCGGCTGAATGCGGCGTCTGATCTGGATCTGATCATCATCTATGATGCCGATGCCAATGACATCTCTGACGGGCGCCGCCCGCTGGATGCGCGCAGCTATTATGCGCGTCTGACCAAGGCGCTTCTGACCGCGATCACGGCCCCCACCGCCGAGGGGCGGCTTTACGAGGTCGATATGCGGCTGCGCCCTTCGGGGCGGCAGGGACCGGTAGCGACCAGCCTGGCCGCGTTCCGGCAGTATCAGCACGATGACGCCTGGACGTGGGAGCATCTGGCGCTGACCCGCGCAAGGCGGGTGGCGGGGTCGGTCGCGCTGGGCGAAAAGGTCGAGGCGTTCCGCCGCGAGTTGCTGGTCGAAAAATCGACCGGGCCGCAGATTGCCCGCGATGTCGCCGATATGCGCGCAAGGCTGGCACAGGCCAAGCCCGCGCATGGGCTGTGGGATGCCAAGGCCGGGCCGGGCCGGTTGATGGAGATCGAGCTTGCCGCCCAGTATTGTGCGCTGCGCGCGGGCCATCATGCCCGCCGGGTCGAGGCGCAGCTTCGCGCCGGGCGCAAGGCGGGCTTGCTGGATCAGGACACCGAGGCGGCGCTGCTGAAAGCCTATCGTCTGTGCTGGACGATGCAGGCCACGGGTCGGCTGCTGGCTGACCGGATTTCTGATATTGCCGATCTTGGCACCAGCGGGCAGCGGTTTATCTTGTCATCTGCCGGATCGGACACGCCCGAGGCGCTGGCAGATGCGCTTTCCGGCGCGTGCCGGGACGCCGAGCGTGTGATAACGGCACTGCTGGACCCAACTGCCCCCTCGGGCACCGAACAAGGCGCGCGCGCATGATCGACAGACATGATCCCAAGGGGCTGATCCGCGAAAGCTTCCGCATCGAGGCGATCTCGGATGCCGAATGCCGCTCGATCCTGATCGACTGGGCGCTCAGCCTGCCTGACGGGGTGGATCAGAGGGCGGCCCTTGGCGCGCTGCTGGCGCAATACGGGGCAGGCGACCCCGAACACCCCATGACCCGGCTGATGGAACAGGGGCTGGCGCCGCCCGCGCGGCAGGGGCGAAGCCGCAAGCGCGCCCGATGAGTCCTGAAACCGCCGATCAGATGCTGGATGCCATCGGGCTGTTATGCCCGCTGCCGGTGCTGAAGGCGCGCAAGCGGCTGTTGGCGATGTCGCCGGGGCAGGTTCTGTGCGTGCTGGCCAGCGACCCTGTCGCCGTGGTGGATTTCCCGCATTTCTGCGCCGAGGCCGGGCATGATCTGATTGCGACAGCCCGGCAGGATGACAGCGTCACGGCCTATTTCATCCGTTGTTGACAACAGTGTTGCTGGCATCTGGTTGCAGAAAGCCTAGCTTGTGTCATGAACTTGGCTTCCTGCAAGACAGGCTGCATCCGAAACGGGGGGCGCGCATTGGCCCCGGCACAGAACCAAGCCCTCATGAGATGGATGACATATAAACCCATGTATGCCTTTGCCCTGCTTGCCCTGTTGCTGGCACTTGGCTTTGCCGTTATGCGCGCGCCGTTCTATCTGCCCGCGCTGGATAGCAACGCGCCGCCCTTGCCCGAAGAAGACAGCTATGTGTTCGGCTTTGCCACGCTGACCAGCCCGCTGGTGCGGCTTGTCGTGGTCGGCCGCCCCGTGCCCGCCGAAAAGGCCGCGTTGCGTGGGGTTGCGCGCTATCATCGCGATCTGCGCGACAGCCCCGATCAGGTGCTTGAAGGGGTCCGGTTCCGCGTCAGCCCGCAAGAGCTGCGCCGACTTGACCGATATGAACGAACCGGGCGAAAATACCGGCGCGACTTGCTGGCGCTGGAAGATGGAACGCTTGCCTGGGTCTATCGTCTGATTGGCGAGTCCGGCGTGGACGCGCTGCAAGACTGACCGACAGGAGGGGCCGATGCCCGGACTGCACTCATTATTGCTGCCCCATGATCGCTTCTTGCCCTTGCCTGATCACGGTGCTGCCGCCAGTGCTGCGCGGCGCGTCGGGGTCGAGGTGGAATTCGCAGGGCTTGGCGTGGCCCAGGCCGCGGATGTCATTGCGCGTGGTTATGGCGGACGCAGGGCCGAAGAGGATGCGCGCGAGATCACGCTGAACGATACTGCGCTGGGGGATGTCCGCGTCGAGCTGGACATCGCACTGAAACAGCATTGGGCCGAGGATCTGGCGGCGCAGCTGCTGGGCGATCTGATCCCGGTCGAGGTTGTCACCCAACCCTTGGCGCAATCCGACCTTCCCCGCGTCGAGCGGCTGATCAAGACGCTGGTTGCCTCGGGCGCAGTTGGCACGGGCGAGAAGCTGGCCTATGGGTTCGGCATCCATTTCAATGTCGAATTGTCGGCAGATGACGGGGCTGCGCTGGTCGCGACGACCCGCGCCTATGCGCTGTGCGAGGATTGGCTGCGCCATGCCGATCCGCTGGACCCGGCCCGCCGCATCCTGCCTTTCGTCGCCCCGTTTCCATCCGGGCTGGTGGCCCATCTGGCCCAGGCCAAAGGCTGGGGGCCGCGCGATCTGGCGCGCGCGATTGTCGTGCATGCGCCCTCGCGGCATTTCGGGCTGGATGTGCTGCCCGCATTGCAGCATCGGTGCCCCGACGCGCTGGCCGGGGTGCCCGACGACCACCTGAAAGGTGCCCGCCCAGCCTTTCACTACCGCCTGCCAGAGGCGCGGCTGGACGAGGATGGCTGGTCGCTTTCCTATGAATGGAATCGATGGGTGCTGATCGAGCATGTCGCCACCGAGCGCGATTTGCTGGCGGCGCTGGCCGAAGCCTGGGCGGCATCGCTTGCTGCCATGACCACCGAGCGCCGCGGCTGGGCCGCACGGGTCGAGGGGCTGATCGCGGCGTCAGACCTGCCGCGACGCATGGGGCTGCGATGAGGCGTGCATGAGCTGCACCCGTCAGCCCCGCGACTTGTCGCCCAGCCGCGCCAGCGCGGTTTCCAGATCGCCATAGCCGGTAAAACGCCGCTCATAATCCAGCCCCAGCCGACCGGCGCAGTCGCGCGCCTTTGCATCCAGCACCGGGTCATCGGTCTGGGCCTGATAGATCAGCCTGGTGTAATTTCCGAACATCATCGGGATCAGTTCGGGGTGGCGGTCAAACCCCATCGGTTTCCACACAAAGGCATCGAACTGGCGCACCAGAAAATCGGTCAGATAGAAGGCCGTCATTTCCTCTTCTGCCCTAGCTGCAAATTCCTCGACCCCTTCGAAGAAGGCATAGCAATGCGGGCCGGGCACCATTTCGACCCCCAGCGCGGCGCAGCGCGCCTGCAACAGCCCGCCAGTGCCGCAATCGGCATAGACCACAAATATCGTATCATATCGGTCGCGGTTTTCGCTGACGGCCTTTTCCACCGCATCGGGGATGCGGTCTGGCCACAGATGCAGATTGGCGGGCAGGCACAGCAGATCCATATGCGTCCAGCCATTTGCGGCCTTCAGCGCCAGTATCTCGCGCGCCAGCGCCCCGCAGGCCAGAAGCAGGATCGACCCGCCCGCCTGCGCAGTCAGTCCGGTTTCGGTCAGCGTCCGGTCATTCGGCTGCATTGGCTTTCTCCGCGGCCTTGGCTGCGTTCCATAGCGCATCCATTTCATCCAGATTACTGTCCTCTGGGCGACGGTTCTGGGCCGCAAGCGCCGCCTCGATGGTGCGGAAGCGGCGGGTGAACTTGGCATTGGCGGCGCGCAGCGCGGCTTCGGGGTCAATTTCCAGATGGCGGGCCAGATTGGCCATGACAAACAGCAGATCGCCGAATTCCTCGGCCATTTCGGTTTCGGTCAAATGGTCGCGGGCTTCGCGCAATTCGCGCGCTTCCTCGGCGATCTTGTCGATCACCTGATCGGTTTGCGGCCAGTCAAACCCCACCCGCGCGGCGCGCTTTTGCAGCTTGACCGCGCGCATCAGCGCAGGCAGTCCCAGCGCCACATCATCCAGCACCCCGGCCTGCGCGCGCGCGGCGCGTTCGGCGGCCTTGACCGCTTCCCAGTCCTGCACCTGCTGGGCTGCGGATTTGTCGCGGCTGTCATTGCCAAAAACATGCGGATGACGCGCGACCATCTTGTCGGAAATTGCGCGGGCGACATCATCCAGCGTGAAATGCCCGGCCTCTTCGGCCATTTGTGTGTGATAGACCACCTGCAACAGCAAATCGCCCAGCTCGGCCATCAGCGCGGGCCAGTCCTGCTGGTCGATGGCGTCGGCCACTTCATAGGCTTCCTCGATCGTATAGGGCGCGATAGAGGCGAAATCCTGCTCGATATCCCAGGGGCAACCGGTTTCGGGGTCGCGCAGCGCGGCCATGATGGCGCGCAGGCGCGTCAGGCTGCCATCGGGGGCGAAGATCAGCGGATCATGGGGCATGGGCGTGCTCCTGTCTGTCGCGGCCATCTGTTACAGCCCGCGCGCGCGCTGTCCAGCCCAAAGCCCGCGCGCGATTGCCAGCCCGACAAGCCCAAGCGCCACCACTGCCGCGATCTGCACCATGATGCTGCCGCCCAGATTGGCTACCAGAACGCCGAACACCGCCCATATCACCGCAGCCCCGTAAAGCGACAGATCAGCGCGGTAATGAAGGATCGTCAAGGCGACACCCGCCGCCAGCGTCAGGCACAGAACCGCGGCAATATCAGGCGGGGCCAGGCCAAAGCCCCCCATGCTGACCCCCAGCGACACATGCGCCGCTGCCGTCAGCCAGCCAGCGTAAATCGCCACAGGCGCTTGCGCCAGCCAGCGATCAGTCTGGGGTGCGCGCAGCATCGCCAGCACGGCAAATCCCAGCATCCAGAAGATCAGCACTGTTGCCCATATCGGTGAAATGCCCGCCACCCACAGCCACGCCGCGCCGGGGCCAAGGCTGACGATCAGAGGCAGGCGCATCCGCTGCCAACCCGCATCCGCCCGCCGCGCCATGACCCCGAACAGCGCAGAAACCGCAAGCCACAGATAGATCAGCCCCCAGATCGAAAACGCATAGCCTGCGGGCTGCACCGGCGGTTCGGTCTGCGGCAGCGGAAAGCGGTCGGGGTCAAACCCGCTGAACGGGTCAGTCACCAGCGGCGACAGCACGAACGCGGCTGTGGCGATCAGGGCCAGATAGGGCAGGGCAGGTCTCATGCCGCGTAACGTAATGTCGCAACCCCCGGTTCCAACCCCGCGCATGACAAAACGCCGCCCCTTTCGAGGCGACGTTCACAGCATGCTGGCGCAAGCGTCAGCGCGTTTCGATTTCCTGATAGTCGCGGCGCGCGGCACCCGTGTAGCGCTGGCGCGGACGGCCGATTTTCAGTTCCGGGTCGGAAATCATCTCTTTCCACTGCGAAATCCAGCCCACTGTGCGCGACAGCGCAAAGATCGGCGTGAACATCGAGGTGGGGAAGCCCATCGCTTCCAGGATGATGCCGGAATAGAAATCGACATTGGGATAAAGCTTCTTGGAAACGAAATACTCATCCTCCAGCGCGATGCGCTCCAGCTCCTTGGCGACTTTCAGGGTCTCGTTATCCTCGATCCCCAGAAGGCCCAGAACCTCGTCGGCGGATTCCTTCATCACCTTGGCGCGCGGGTCGAAATTCTTGTAGACGCGATGGCCGAAGCCCATCAGGCGGAACGGGTCATCCTTGTCCTTGGCGCGCGCGATGAATTCGGGAATGCGATCCACTGTGCCGATTTCGCGCAGCATTTCCAGGCACGCCTGATTCGCGCCACCATGTGCCGGCCCCCACAGGCAGGCAATCCCTGCCGCGATGCAGGCGAACGGGTTGGCGCCCGATGAGCCTGCCAGACGCACGGTCGAGGTAGAGGCATTTTGCTCGTGATCCGCGTGCAGCATCATGATCCGGTCCATCGCGCGGCTCAGGATCGGATCGACGACATATTCCTCGGCAGGAACCGCGAAGCACATGTTCAGGAAATTGCCTGCATAATCAAGGCTGTTATTCGGATACACAAAGGGCTGGCCAATCGAGTATTTGTAGGCCATCGCCGCGATGGTCGGCATCTTGGCAATCATGCGAATGGCCGCCACCTCGCGCTGCCACGGATCGCCAACATCGGTCGAGTCGTGATAGAAGGCCGACATCGCACCGACCACCCCGGTCATGATCGCCATCGGGTGGCTGTCGCGGCGGAAACCGCGGAAGAAATAGTGCATCTGCTCATGCACCATTGTGTGGCGGGTGACGCGCTGTTCGAAATCTTCCAGTTGCGAGGCGTTGGGCAGGTCGCCGTATAGCAGCAGATAGCACACTTCCAGAAAATGCGACATTTCCGCAAGCTGTTCGATGGGATAGCCGCGATACAGCAATTCGCCGACATCGCCGTCGATATAGGTGATGGTCGAAGAACAGGACGCCGTCGATGTGAATCCGGGATCATAGGTGAACACGTCGCCCTGGGCATAGAGCTTGCGGATGTCCAGCACATCGGGGCCGATCGATGGTTTCAAGACCGGAAGGTCGATGACCTTCTCGCCGATATGCAGCGTCGCATTCTTGGTTTCATTCGCCATCGCGTATCCTTTCCCCTAAGGCCTGCGGGCAAGGCACCCTCAGGCGAACCAGAACCAGCGTGAACTCCCCGCGCTTGGCAGGCGAAGTTCAGGCCAGTGCATCCTTTATGCGGGCAAGACTTTCGTCCCGGCCCAGCAAGATCAGCATGTCAAACACGCTGGGGCTGGTGCTTCGCCCGCAAAGCGCGGCGCGCAAGGGCTGCGCCAGCTTGCCAAGACCCAGTTCCCTAGCTTGCGCGACTTCGCTGACAACCCCCTCCAGATTTTCTCGGCTCCACGTAGCAGTTTGCAGGCGCGGCGTCAATTCCTTCAGTATACCGCGGGATACATCATCAAGCGTCTGCGCCGCTTTCGCGTCATAGTCCAGGGGGCGCTTCACCAGTATAAAATGCGCCTTTTCAATGATTTGCTGAAACCCCTTGGCCTTTTCCTTCAGCACGGGCATGGCTGCCAATAGTGCCACTTCCTGCGCTTTTGTCAATTCGGGCTGGCTATTGGCGTGCAGATAGGCACGCAGTTCATGCAGCAGTGCAGCATTGTCTGCAACGCTCATATGTTGGGCGGTCAGATGGTCGAGTTTCTTGAAGTCCAGCCGCGCCGGGGATTTGCCGATGCCGCTGATGTCAAACCACTCCTGCGCCTGCGCATCGGTGAAGAACTCGTCATTGCCGTGGCTCCAGCCCAGCCGCGCCAGATAGTTGCGCATCGCCGCCGCCGGATAGCCCATGCGCTGATATTCCTCGACCCCAAGCGCGCCGTGGCGCTTGGACAGCTTCTTGCCATCGGGGCCGTGAATCAGCGGGATATGCGCGAAGACCGGCAGCGGCCAGCCCATCGCCGCATAGACCAGCATCTGCCGCGCGGCGTTGTTCAGATGGTCGTCGCCGCGAATGACATGGGTTACGCCCATATCGTGGTCATCCACCACCACGGCCAGCATATAGGTCGGCGTCCCGTCCGAGCGCAGCACGATCATGTCGTCAAGCTGGTCATTGCGGATGCGTACATCGCCCTGCACCTGGTCGCGAATGATCGTCTCGCCCGTCTGGGGCGCCTTGACGCGGATCGCATAGGGCGCATCGGGGTGGGTGGCGGGGTCGGCATCGCGCCAGGGCGAGCGATAGAGGGTCGAACGCCCCTCGGCCTTTGCAGCCTCGCGGAAGGCTGCGATGTCGTCCTGGGTGGCAAAGCACTTATAGGCATGGCCTGCGGCCAGCATCTGATGTGCCACCTGGGCATGGCGTTCGGTGCGGGCGGCCTGGCTGACCACCTCGCCATCCCAGTCCAGCCCCAGCCATGTCAGCCCGGTCACAATCGCCTCGGTCGCTTCGGGGGTCGAGCGCGCGCGGTCGGTATCTTCTATCCGCAACAGGAACTTCCCGCCCCGCCCGCGCGCATAAAGCCAGTTGAACAGCGCCGTGCGCGCGCCCCCGATATGCAGAAACCCGGTGGGCGAGGGGGCAAAGCGCGTGACAACGGGCGGTTGGGACATCCGAAAATTTACCTTTTGGTAACCATGAGTAGACACTCTTCTTGTCATCGGGTTTTAGGCAAGGCGCGGGATGGAAACAAGGGTGCAAATGCTGACCTTTTCTGCCATGTCGCCGGCGCGTCTGGCCTTTGCGCCGCTGCGGGCGATTGCCGCGCAGCGCGGGCGGTTTCTGCTGTTCGTGCCGGTGCTGATGGCGGTGGGAATCGGGCTTTACTTCGCCCTGCCGCGCGAACCCGAGGCGCTGGAATGGGGGTCGCTGGCCGTGCTGGCACTGGCACTGCTGGCGGTGCGGCGCTGGTGCCCGGAACAGGGCGCGCCGCTGCTGCTGGCCTGCGCGCTGGTGGCACTGGGGCTGATGCTGGCAGGCTTGCGCGCGCATCTGGTCGCCGCCCCGGTGCTGGAAGGGCGCTATTACGGCCCGATAGAAGGACGCATCGTCAAGATCGACCGTTCCGCCAGTGACGCGCTGCGCCTGACACTGGACAGGGTGGTGTTGCAGGGGCGCGGGGCGGCAGTGACGCCTGCGCAAATCCGCGTCAGCCTGCATGGCACCCAAGGCTTCATCTCGCCCGAACCGGGCTTGCGGGTGATGCTGACGGGGCATCTTTCGCCCCCGCCCGGCCCGGCAGAACCCGGCGGCTTCGATTTCCGCCGCCATGCCTGGTTCGAAGGTTTGGGCGCAGTGGGCTATACCCGCAGCCCGGTGCTGGCGCTGGCACCTGCGCAGGCCGGGGCGCAGGGGCTGGGGCTGCACCGGCTGCGGATGCGGGTTTCCGCTGCCGTGCAGCGCGAACTGCCGGGCGATGCCGGGGCATTTGCCGCCGCGATCATGACCGGCGACCGCTCTGGTATCGCGCAAGACCGCATGGAAGAGCTGCGCCGTTCCAACCTGGCGCATCTGCTGGCCATTTCGGGGCTGCATATGGGGCTGCTGACGGGGTTTGTCTTTGGCCTGCTGCGGCTGATGATGGCGCTGGTGCCCTATGTTGCGCTGCGCGCGCCCACGCGCAAGCTGGCAGCGCTGGGGGCGCTGGCGGCGGGGATCTTTTACCTGCTGCTTTCGGGCGGCAATGTCGCAACCGAACGCGCCTTCATCATGGTGGCGGTGATGCTCGTTGCCGTGCTGCTGGACCGGCGCGCGATCTCGCTGCGCTCTGTCGCGATTGCGGCCTGCGTGATTCTGGCGCTGCGGCCAGAGGCGCTGACCCAGGCGGGTTTTCAGATGAGCTTTGCCGCAACCGTGGCGCTGGTCGCGGTGTTCCGCGCGCTGGCCGATCAGCGCGAATGGCGGCAATCGATCCCGCGCTGGGCATGGCCGGTGCTGAGCGTGGCGCTGTGTTCGCTGGTGGCAGGCATTGCCACCGCCCCTGTGGCGGCGGCCAGCTTCAACCGCATTGCCGAATACGGGCTGCTGGCCAATCTGCTGGCGGTGCCGCTGATGGGGCTGGTGGTGATGCCTGCGGCCGTTCTGGCCGCGTTGCTGGCCCCGCTGGGCTGGGGCTGGGTCGGGCTGAAGATCATGGAACCCGCGATCTTGTGGATACTCGGCGTGGCCGGCACTATCAGCGGGCTGGATGGCGCGGTGATGCCGATTGCCCAGCCCGCGCCGCTGGTGATGCCGCTGATGGCGCTGTCGGGGCTGTGGCTGGCAATCTGGCAGGGCAGGGCGCGCTGGCTGGGCTGTGCCGGGGTGGCGCTGGCGCTATTGATCTGGGCCGAAACCCCGCGCCCGACGCTCTTGGTGGCCGAAGACGGGGCAGTGCTGGGGCTTTCGGGGCCAGAGGGGCGCATGATCAGCCGCGCGCGCAGCGCCAGCTTTACCGTGACGCGCTGGTTGCAGGCTGATGGCGATGGCGCGGATCAGGCCACTGCCTTTGCGCGCAGCCGCGCCGACCCGGCCAGCCCGGTTGCGCATCTGGCGTGGGGGGGGATGGATGTGGTGCATCTGTCCGGCCAGCGCGGCTTGCAGCATCTGGCGGCGCTGTGCCTGCCGGGGCGCATTGTCGTGACCTCTGCCCGGCCCGACCGGGTGCCGCCCGGACCCTGCCTGCTGATCACGCCGCAGATGCTGCGCGATAGCGGGGCGCTGGCGATTGCCCCGGACGGGGTGGGCGGCTGGGTGATAGAGGGCGCCAATGCCCGCGCGGGCCAGCGCCCCTGGGTGCGCCCGCGCGGCAAGCGCGCGTGAAGCCTCTTCCCCAGGCGCCGACATCGCGCCATAACATAGCGATGTCGGATGCACCCACCAATTTTCTGCGCCGCAATGCGGCGCGTATCTGCGGCAATGCGCTGGTTCTGTTTGCGCGCGGCATTACCGCCGTGCGCGCTGATTGGCAGGGTGCAGAGCCGGTGCCGCGCCAGCGGGTCTATTTCGCTAATCATGTCTCGAACGGCGACATGCCGGTTTTGTGGTCGGTGCTGCCTGCGCATATCCGCCGCATGACCCGCCCTGTTGCGGCGGCGGATTACTGGCTGCAATCGCCGCTGCGCCGCTTTGCGGGGGTAGAGGTGTTCCGCGCCGTGCTGATTGACCGCCGCCCCGAACACCGCAGCGAAGACCCGATGGTGGCAATCCTGAAGGCGCTGGATGAAGGCTGGTCGCTGATCATCTTTCCCGAAGGGCTGCGCAATCAGGGGCCAGAGCCATTGCAGCGCTTCCGTTCGGGGCTTTACCGGATCGCGCGCGAACGCCCAGAGGTGGAACTGATCCCAAGCTGGATTGCCAATCTCAACGCAGTCATGCCGAAGGGAGAGGTCATCCCCCTGCCGCTGATGTGCACCGTGGCCTTTGGCGCGCCGGTGGCGCTGCGCGCGGGCGAGGATCGTGGCGCGTTTCTGGACCGCGCAGCGGCAGAGTTGCTGATGCTGGCCCCCGAAGCCCTGCGCACCCCGACAGGGGGTGCATGATGGGTGGGGGGGCATGGCTTGATCTGATGTTGCTGGCGCTGGGCGCGATGGCGGTGTTGCTGGGGCTGACGGTGCTGGGCCTGCTGTTGCGCGCCCGCAGCCGGTCGGACCGGATGGCCCCGGCGCTTGATCTTTTCATGACGCGGGTCAATAGCTGGTGGGCAATGGTGATCCTGTTCACCTTCGCGCTGATGCTGGGGGGATGGGCCGTGGTGCTGCTGTTTGCGGTGGCAGGTTTCGCGGCGCTGCGCGAATTCTACACCTATTCCGACCATGCGCCTGCCGATCACTGGGCCTTGGCGGCGGCGTTCTATCTGGTGCTGCCCTTGCAGTTCCTGTTTGTTGCGCTGGACTGGCAGCGCGCCTTTGCCGTGTTTATCCCGGTCTATGTATTTCTGCTGTTGCCGGTGCTGGCGGCAATCCGCGGCGATGCGCAGCGCTTTCTGTCGCGGGTGTCGGAAACGCAATGGGGGCTGATGATCTGCGCCTTCTGCCTGAGCCATATTCCGGCGCTGATCTGGCTGGGTCAGGACAGCGCGCGTGCAGGCGTATTGCTGATTGCCTTCCTGATCATCGTCGTGCAATCGGCCGATCTTGTGGATTACTTTGTCGGCCGCTTTTGGGGCCAGCGGCGTATTGTCGGGGCACTGTCGCCCAAGACATGGGAAGGCGCGGGGGCAGGGCTGGGGGCGGCTGCGCTTCTGGGGGCGGTGCTGTCCTGGTTGACGCCCTTCGGCTTTGCGGGCGCGGCCGTGATGGCGGTGATTGCCGCTGCCATCGGGCAATGCGGGACATTGGTGCTGACCGCGATCAGGCGCGAAAAAGGGGTCAGGGACTGGTCGCATCTGATCCCCGGCCAGGGCGGGTTCCTGAACCAGCTTGACAGCACCATCTTCGCAGCGCCGGTGTTTTTCCACCTGACGCGGCTGTGGTGGGGCGGCTGAGCGACCGACCGGAATGCAACGACATGCCGGGGTGCAACAGCCATCGCGATGACCTTGCACATGCCGCCCGTCACCGACATCACCGAAGCCGGCGTCTTCCTTGCGGTGGTTGCTATGGTGACTCTCGACCATGCCAAGCAGTTGGCTGCATTGCGGCTTTGGCAGGGCGCTGGTTGCAGCGCCGTGGCCCTGTCTGCGCGGGGAAGCGGGCCTTCCGGCCCGCTACCTTCGGTGAGAGTATTTGGCGCAAGATGAAGTCGGGGCGCGGATGAAGGTTTCATCTGGCGCAAGCTGATCAGGGGCAACTCTACCAGGCCGGAAGAGACGAGGACACATCCGCGCGGCAGCCGAAGCGGTCATGGCCGACTGTTGCCCAGCGCGGACGACCACGCCGCCGACAGTCCAACCGGCTGTCGGCGGTTCATTCGTGTCTTACCCGGAAATCTGCTCGCGCAGCACTGATGCCGTCATCGTCATCAGCATATATATCCCCAGAAAGATCAGGAAGGCGACGATCGAGTTTTCAAGCTTGCGCGGATAGCTGGGTTCATCGGGCGCGATGGGTTCGACCGACATCGCCAGATAGCGCACCTGGCGGCTGACTTCGAGCCGTGCGCTTTCAAGCTGCTGCATCGCCTGGGCGCGCATCATCTCTCGGGTCTGGACTTCGGCCTCTGCCATGATCAGCTGGCTCTGGATACGCGCCAGCGATGCGCCCTCGCCATTGCCCTGCGTCATGCCGGCACGCAGCATCGAGATTTCATCCTGAAGCGCCTGTTCGCGCAATTCCAGCGGGCGGACGCGGGCCTGATTGGGGCGGGGGTTGGCGCGCAGCGCCTGAAGGCTCAGCCGCGTATCCGACAGTTCGGCCTCCAGCGCGGACAGGCGCTGCGACAGCAGCGACAGCTCCACCTCGCCAGAGATGACGGCGGACTGTTCCTGCAACGCGACAGCGGCCTGCCGTGCCTCGACCAGTTTTTCCTGTGCTTCCTCAAGGCTTTGGCGGGCTTCGTGCATCTGGCTGTCGCGCAGGCGCTGGGTCATCATGTCGACATGTTCTTCGGCATAGCGCAACAGTGCACGCGCAAAGCGTTCGCTGTCTTCGGGCGAGGCGGCGATCACCTCCATGCGGATCACACCCTCGGTCGGGTCATAGCCGATCTGGACCTGGCGCTGATACAGCTTGTAGGTGGCTTCGGTTGTCGCATCGTCATCAAGCCTGCGCAGGATGTCGATTTCAGGGGCGCGGAAATGCTCTTTGAAGCCTTCTTCCTCATCCAGCCGCAGCATTGCCCCGCGCGATTGCAGAAAGCTTTGCACCGAGGTCGCCTCGTTCTGGCCCCCCATGCCCATCCCGCCCGCCGAGGGCAGCATCCCCGAAAGCGCGCCCATGCCGCTTTGGCTGTCAGCTTGCTGGACCACGAATTCCGTGACCGTGGCGTACATGGGCGTCGCTATCATGTAGAAATACCATGTCACGATGAATGTCGGCAGGGTCACGAAGGCAAGCAGCCGCGCGCCCAGCAGCATCAGCCTTTTGCGCCGGCGCCGGGCGATATCGCGCCGCACTTTCGCCAATTCGCGTTCGCGCTGCGCGGCAATCTTGTTCATTCGCGCCTGCGCGGCATCCAGCGGGTCGTCATCGCCGCGGGTGGCGGGCGTGGTGTCCTTGCGCAGGGCCAGATCGCGCGACGGCGCGGGCGATTTGTCCGTGGCCAGTTCCAGCAAGGTGTTGCGTGCAAAAGGGTCTATGCCGCGTTTGCGCAGCATCAGCACCGCCTCGAAGCCAGAGCTGGCGCGGATGCCGTTCTTCTTGGCGACCCGCATCGCCATGCGCAGCTGCCGCGCGGTCAGCCCCTCTGCGCGGATGGCGTCGAGTTCCTTGGCAGTATTGGCCGATCCTTCCAGATCTGCCATATGCGCGGCGTCGCTATCGTCCGGCGGCTCTGCTGACGGCGGCGTGTCACGCGCTTCGGTCACTGTATCGGGGTGATCCGGCGCATCCGCTGTTTCGGCGCCACCCCCGGCAGGTTTGGAAGGATGTTCCTTCTTGGCCGCGCCGCGCCGGGGTTGCGCGGGCTGGGGCTTTGCGGTCTTGCGCGCCTTGACCACCACAGGGGCGCTTTCAGGCGCGCCAACAGCTTCGACCATGTCGTCGTGGTCTTCATCGACCAGCTCATCTGGCCGTGGTTCCAGATTCACGAAGCGCGCCGGTTGCCCGGCAGCCCGAGGCCGTGTGCGGCGCAGCCTGAAACGCTGTGATTTAATCGGCGTAGTCATAGAGTTCCTTCGCCTGCTCAAGCGTGTCAAAGAAGAATATCTTCCCGTCCCGCAGCACGGCTGCAGAATTGCAGAACTGTTCAAGTATATCGGCCTGATGCGATACGATAACAAGCCCTGACTTTTCAAACCGCTCGCGCATCACCGCCCCGGCGCGTCGGTTGAAGCCGACATCCGATGTCGAGGGCATCCCCTCATCAATCAGATAGATGTCGAAATTCATCGCCAGCATCAGCGCCAGCGACAGGCGCGCGCGCATGCCCGAACTGTAGGTGCCCAGCGGCATGTCGAAATACTCGCCGATGTCGCACATCCAGCGGCAGAAGGCTTCGACATGATCGGGATCAAGACTGTAGAGCGTCGCAAGATAGCGGATGTTTTCGGTCGCGCTGTGCTTTGTGACCAGCCCGCCCATGAAGCCAAGCGGAAAAGACACGGTGCAGCTTCGGATTATCTTGCCGTGATCAGGCTTTTCCAGTCCGGCCATCATGTTGATGATGGTCGTCTTGCCGGTGCCGTTCTGGGCCAGAATTCCCAGACGCATTCCAGGCTCTACGGCGAAGCTGGCGCCTTCAAGGATGACCTTGCGCTGCGACCCGGTCCAGAAGGACTTGCTGACATTCTCAAAGCTTAACATGCCTGACTGCCCAGAAAACCATTACGCTGCTGCCTCCCATTCGCGGCCCCTGCTTTGGTTTGTTATGTCAGGGCAGCGGCGTGACATTACACATTCTGCGCGCGGATGTGACATCACAACTGGGAAAGCATGCAGGGTAATGCTTGCGCAATGGTTAAGGCAGTATTGTGGCCGATCCGTGGTATTTGGGTGCAACGCGCGTCGGCGGGAACCTGGTATCCGCCAAAGAGAGCACAGCGCACCCCCTTTTAACCGGTGCCGCCGCTTACCTTCCCCAGCTGCGGTTTGCGCCGCAATCCAGATGCACGAAATCCGACCGGCTGTAGCGGCCCACCCCGCCCGCATTGAAGGCAATCGCCGCGCGGGCGATTTCGCTGACGCTGCGTGATTGCAGACGCACATCCGCAGCCTGACCGCGAAGATGCAGCGAATTCTGCGCGACATTGCGCGAGCGCGCGCGCAGCATCGCATTGGTCTGCGGAGAGCGGTAGCCAGAGAGCAGCATGTAAGGTTCGTTCACGCGCAGCAGGCGGTGCGTCGCGGCCAGAAAGTCAACTGTGCGGGTGTCGATGTCATGCACGGCGTTGTTGCGCCAGTCGCGGAAGAAATGGTTGATCTCGGCCAGTGATTCAGGAACGTATTTTCCGTCGATCCAGTAGACGACATTCATCCGTTCGCCGGTTCGGCCAGAATAGAAGTTCAGGCTGCGAATATCGCCTGATCCGCGGGCATAGGCCGTAACCCCTGGAAAGAACGGTGCTGCCGAAACTGCTGTTGCCGCGAATGCACCCAAGATTGCGCGCCGGGTCAGCCCGGATGGCGTTGTGGTAGACATCGTTGCGTTCGTCCCTATTTCCTGTTGCGCAGCTTGGTTCGGTCGCCTTGCTCGCCCTGATGGCATCGGCCGATTCCGCCTGTCGGGGCGTATCGCTTTCGCCACAGTGCTACGCTGTTGTGTGAAACAGTATTGACATACTCTGTGATCCCGCCCAACCCCCGGCGATGTGAAAAATCCTGCCCGATGGTTTGCTCGGCGGAATTTTGCCAAACTGGTATCTGCAAACGGAACCCTGATGTCATGCGCCGGGGGGCAAGAACAGTCTGTGTCATCGCAGGAACTATGCCCTGAAGGGATAAAGACATCCCTAAGCTGTCGTTCTGCTGCAACGCGGCCGGACCTCGCGGGGTTGTGAGTGGACGTGATCGGCGATAAATTGCCTATTTGAGACCTTGTATTCAAGCGCGCAGTCATTGCTGGGGGGCAGATATGGTGCAAAGAACGAGTGTGTTGTCATGGGGCGCGGCCACGCGCAAAACCGCTGTCGGGCTGGCTCTTGCCGCACTGGTCAGCACGTCCCATCTGCTGGCACCGCTTCCCGCCGATGCGCAGCAATTCCCCGCTTTCCGACAGGCGCTGGCCGAAGGAGCATCGGCGAATGAGGGCATCTCGGCGTTTTACCGCGCACATGACTACGCCCCGCTCTGGACAGGCGAAGATCATGCAGAGCGCCGCACTGCGTTCATCACCGCGCTGTCGCGCGCCGCGGATCATGGTTTGCCAGTCGCGCGCTATGATATCGACGGCTTGCTGGAGGCCGTGGCCCGGATCCGCAGCGAGCGTGATCGCGGCATGGTCGAGGCCCGCATCACCGAGACATTCCTGAAATTCGCGTCGGATCTGACCAGCGGTGTGGTGGACCCGCAGCGCGTGGACCGCAACATCGTGCGCCAGCTTCCCCGTCCCGACCCGGAAGTCTTGCTGACCGAATTTGCTGCAAGCCCGCCCGCCGCCTTCATCCGCAATCTGGCGCCGTCTTCGCCGGAATATGCGCGGCTGTTCCGCGCCCGCCAGCAGCTTGAACAGGTCATCGCCGCCGGGGGCTGGGGCGCACGTGTGCCTGAAACCCGCTTTTCGCCCGGCACTTCGGGCAATGCCGTCATCGCGCTGCGCAACCGTCTGATCGCGATGGGGTATCTGGAACGCTCTGCATCCGCCAGCTACGACGCGGCCTTGCAGCAGGCGGTGCTGGATTTCCAGATCAATCACGGCATCGAAGGGGACGGGATTGCCGGCCCGGCCACGATCCGCGCGATGAATGTCGCCCCCGAAGAACGGCTGAAATCGGTCATCGTCGCGATGGAGCGTGAACGCTGGCTGAACATCCCGCGCGAGGACCGTCATGTCTGGGTCAACATGGTCGATTTTACGGCGAAGATCATCGATCATGATCAGGTGACGTTCGAGACCAACGCCATTGTCGGTGCGCAGCCCAATGACCGGCAGACGCCCGAGTTTTCGCACCGCATGACCTATCTGGAAATCAACCCCGACTGGACGCTGCCGCGCTCTATTCTGGCGCGCTCCTATTGGGGGGCGCTGGCCTCTGGCGGCGCGCGGCATCTGGAAATTGTCGATGCACAGGGGCGGGTGGTGCCGCGCAGCGCAATCAATTTCGGCCGTTACACCCCGGCCAATTTCCCCTTCAATGTGCGCCAGCCGCCGGGGCCGAGCAATGCGCTGGGCGAGGTGAAATTCATGTTCCCCAACCCCTATGCAATCTATCTGCATGACACGCCTGAACGCCATCTGTTCAACACCACAGTGCGCACGCATTCATCGGGCTGTGTGCGGCTCAGCGATCCGCGCGGCATGGCTTATGAGTTGCTTTCGCGCCAGACCGATGACCCGCAGGGGCTGTATCATTCGGTGCTGAACACGCGCCAGCAGACACGGGTCTATCTGGACGAGCCGGTGCAGATTCATCTGGTCTATCGCACGGCCTTTACCAATGTGCGCGGCGAGTTGAACTTCCGCGATGATGTCTATGGCCGCGATGCGCGCATCTTTGATGCGCTGATGCGGGCCGGGGCGGTCAACGGGGCGCTGCGCAGCTAGGGCAGATCATTTCAGGTGGAAGCTTGGCGATTGGGGCGGACGGCGCGTGCATGACCGTGCTGCGCGCGGCTGTGGCGTGGCACCCAACTGGCACAAAGATCGCAGGCCGGTGCGGCGGCCCGCGTCGCGGGTTTGCTCTGTCGGGCGCGGATGTGGCGCATCAACAGCGATTTGAGTTGCCCTCTGTTACGAAGCTGATACATTCCGGTGCGATGTGAAGGCCGGGGGGCAGCCCCCTGCTTATGAGAGATGAGCCGCCATGCACAACTGTGACGCAATCCGCCAAAGTGTGATTGAAATCATCGCCGAACAGGCCTTGGTTGATCCGTCCGAGGTCACGGCCGACAAATCACTGGCCGATCTGGGGCTGGACAGTCTGGGTCTGGTCGAGTGCATTTTCGGGATCGAGGAAGCCTTTGACATTGCGATTCCGTTCAACGCCAACACGCCCGATATGTCGGGTATCGATATCTCTTCCGTGGGCAGCATCATCGCCGAGGTTGAAAAGCTGATCGCCCGTCAGGCCGCATGAAGCGTGTGGTCATTACGGGCGCGGGGACGCTCAACCCGCTGGGGGCGGATGTCGCGGCAACCTTCGCCGCGATGCGCGAAGGGCGCGGCGCGATCGGCCCGCTGACCTGCGCGGATGTTGATCGGCTGTCGGTTCAGATCGGGGCCGAGATACGCGGTTTCGACCCGGAAGCACATTTCCCCCGCACCCGCCTGCCATTGCTGGACCGCTTCACCCAGATCGCACTGGTTTCCGCGCGTCAGGCGGTGGCGCAAGCGGGGCTGGAACTGGCCGGGGAAGCCGCGCTGCGCGCAGGCGTGGTGATGGGCACGGCCGGGGGCGGCAACACCACGGTCGACGACAACTACCGCACTGTCTATGAACAGGGCAAGAACCGGGTGCATCCCTTTGTCGTGCCGCGGCTGATGCATAACGCCGCAGCTTCGCATATCTCGATGGAGTTCGGGCTGAAAGGACCGGCCTTTACGGTTTCCACGGCCTGTGCGTCCAGCAATCACGCAATGGGCCAGGCGCTGGCGCTTTTGCGCAGTGGCATGGCCGATGTCATGCTGAGCGGCGGGTCAGAGGCGATGCTGTGTTTCGGTGGCATCAAGGCATGGGAAGGGCTGCGGGTGATGGCGCGCGACACCTGCCGCCCGTTTTCGGCAGATCGCGCCGGAATGGTGCAGGGCGAAGGCGGGGCGGTGTTCGTCTTCGAGACGCTGGAGCATGCGCAGGCCCGTGGCGCGGCGATTCTGGCAGAGGTTGCAGGCTTTGGCATGAGCGCGGATGCCGGTGATATCGTCATGCCCGATCTTGACGGGCCAGTGCGCGCAATGCGCGCCGCGCTTTCTGACGCAAGGGTTGCGCCCGAAGATATCGGCTATGTCAATGCGCATGGCACCGGCACCTTGGCCAATGACCGGGTGGAATCGCAGGCGCTGCGGGTGGTGATGGGCGCGCATCTGGACCGCCTGCCGGTGTCGTCAACCAAATCCATGCATGGGCATCTGATCGGCGGGACCAGCGCGGTGGAATTGCTCGCCTGCCTGATGGCGCTGCAGCAGGGGGTGATTGCGCCCACCATCAACCATCAGGCCCACGACCCCGATTGCGTGCCCGACCCGGTTGCCAATACTGCCCGCGCGGCAAAGGTCGATGTCGCAATGTCGAACGCCTTTGCCTTTGGCGGGCTGAATGCGGTTCTGGTGCTGCGCCGCACGCCCTGATGTCGCGCCGGTTCGCACCCAATCGGGCGCGAAGTCCGTGCGTGCCGTGGCCGCGCCTGAGATGGCACGCCGCGCGCAGGGGGATCCGCCGCATGCGTTAGCGCGGGCAGGGTCAGGGTTCTGCGCCGGTCCCGGCGCGAATGCCCGTCACCTGACTGGCCGGCACCTTGCTGCCATTGTCCAGAACCAGATCGATCTGCCCTGCATTGTTATGGACTTCCTGCACCAGATGATATTGCCGCGCTGCGGTGCTGGAAAGCTTTTCGGTACCGCGATAATCCTCGACCGACAGGTGGTAGTCCGCACCTGGCAGAAGCCCCTGCAATTCCTGTGCGGATATGGAAAGACGGGTGCGATCAGGGGCAACAGCGATGCGCATCAACTCTGCCTCGCGTGTATCGGTCACGACAAGGTCGCGGCGCGTCGCACCGGGGGTCGGCGCAGCATAAAGGCTCAGCCCCTGCCCGTCATGTCGGACCGGACCATCCGTGGCGACTTCCCGTCCCAGCCAGCCCGTCAGATCCCCCAGCGCCATGTATTCTGCCAACCTGCCCAGAAGATGGTTGGTCATGGTCTGCTGCTCGACCCCGGAAAATGTGGCCAGCTGGACCGCGAAATCCGAGGCTTCGGTAGGGTCGAGCGGGTTCTGGTTCTGCATCTGCGTGGTCAGCATGCGCAGGAACATCTTGAAATCCGCCCCTTCGGTGAAGCCGCCGGGCCGTGTATCGGTTCGCGCAGCCGGTGCGGTGCGGGCTGCGGTCGCGGCTGCGACCGGGTTCATCTCTATCATGATAACATCTCCGATGCGGGGCAGCGAGGGCGTTCCGGGCGACGGGCGGAAATGGGCTGGCGCATCGCGCACAGGCGCGCGCGGGCTGCCATCAGGTGGTGTTTCACCGCGTCAAAAGCGGGGCAGCTGCCTGGAATATGCTGCTTCGCTGCGAGCGCCGATCGCTGGAAGGCAGTTGGCCGCGCATCGCTGACGCGGCGGCGGCTGTTGTCTGTGCATGGCGACGTCCGGTTGCGCGGCGCTGGCGTGTAACCCCGCCGGAAAAGGGCAGATTCAGACCCGCCTGCGACTGGCGGCGGCCCATTCAGCGCGGTGTTATGGGGCCGGTGACACCTCATATCCGCAGATCCATCGATACCGGCATGACCAACGGCAGGGACTGCATCGCCTGCCCGCCTGCGGTGCTGCCCGAAACCGTGCCAGTGCGCGGTTCGCGCTGCCCAAGGCTGGCCAGTGTCTGCCGGGTGTCGGCGTCACGCACGGTCAGGTGAATATCGTCGCAGCCAAGCTGCACCAGATCATCGCGCAGCAATGACAGCGATTTGCGCATCATTTCCTGAAGCTCTGCGCGGCCTGACAACAGGGCAAGCTGCACCCCGCCATCGTGACGCAGCAAGGTGATGCGGATGCGGCCCTGCTGGTCATCGCCGAGTTCGATCTCGATGCTTCCGTCGGGCTGGTCGGCGGCCATTTGCAGGGCATGGCGCAGCAATGACAGCCGGGTATCGTCTGATGTCGGTGGCGGGGTGATGGCGCGCGATGGTGTCATCTGCCCCGGCTCCGGCGCCCAAACGGCCGGCCCCGAAACCGGCGTGGGCGCGCTTGCCCTGTCGTCGATTGCATCCTCTGGCGTCACCCATGCTTGCAGTTGTGGCAATTCTGCCTCTTGCAATGGCAGGGGCTGGGGTGCGGGCGCGGATTGCCATGCTGCGCCCAGTTTCGGCGCAATGCCCCCCAATGTGATGCTGGTCTGGCCCAATTGCACTGGCGCGAGGCGGGGCGATGCGGGGTCTGGCAGCAGGTAGCGCTGGGTGGCAGCGGGCACCGGCGCGAACGCCAGGGCGCGGCCAGAGGCGTTTGCGCCGGCAAGCGTGGCTGCAAGCGGGTGTGTGGGCAGATCTGCCGCGCGCAGCTTCACGGCCGCCGGGTCCGGCACAGTGCCGCTGCCCGCCGATGCAAGCGCTGCCTTGGGTAGATCGGGGGCAGGGCTGTCGCCTGCTTCGGCATCTGCTGGCGGGTCCATCCGCGCTTGCGTGTCGCCCGCAGTTGCGCGCGCGCTTCTTTCCTGCCCCTTATCCGGCGCGATATCGGAAAGCATGTCGTCGGATGCGGCCAGAACCGGCATGTCGTCGATCATGTCCTCGGCCGCAAGCTGCCCCTCATGCTCTGGCGTGTGTGCGTCGTCAGATGCGGCCATCAGGGCGGCAAAGCCCGGACTTGCAGCAAGCGTGCCCCCCGTCGCCGCTGGTTCTGATGTGGGGCGCTGGGTGGAAAACAGATCTGCAATAATCATCCGGCCCTCCTGTCAGATCAGTTTGCGACAAAGGCGTTACCAATTCTTTACGCCTGACCGGCAAACTGCGCGTAATTGATGATTTTGCAGGCAGGCTCATGCTGGAACCGAAACTGACACTGGCGCAGGCAATGCCACCCGCCCCGACCGCCCGAGAACCGCAATTGCGGCAGGTATTCGAGGAGTTCGAGGCCGTGTTCCTGTCGCAGATGCTGCAAGCCGCAGGGGCGGGCAAGCCGCTTTCGGGGCTGGGCGGCGGCGGTGTGGGCGAAGCGCAGTTTGCCTCGATGCTGGTGGATGTACAGGCGCGCGCGATTGCGGCGCGCGGTGGTCTGGGTCTGGCAGAGATGCTGCTTCGCGCCAGCTTGCAGGATGGGGCGGGTCATGACGACAGCTAGCGCGGTTCAGCGCCTGCAACAGCTTCTGGCACAGGAACGCCGCGCGCTGCTGGGGGGCGATCTGGCACGGCTGGCGGATCTGGCTGCGCGCAAGGACGCCTGTCTTGATGCGCTGGCCGGGGCATCTGCTACCGAGGCCGAGCTTTCGGTGTTGCGCCGACAGCAGCAGCGCAATGAAGTTCTGCTGGCGTCAGCGCTGGCCGGAATAGGTGGCGTGCGCGCGCTGCTTCAGGCCAATGGGCAGGGGACATCTGTCTATCATCCCGACGGGTCGGCGCAGCCCCTTGGCGCCCCGCGCCTGCGTCTGACGCGGCGGCTTTGAGGGCGCATTTACCACTGTAGAAAAAATCCTGACACGGTGCGTCGCGGCCCTGATTCTGTTCAGACTTTTTAAAGTCATTCGGATCATGCTGCCCTTGTCGGCAGAAAGCCGATTTGGCGGGTTCGGGTCGTCCGAAGCGCTGGAATGCAGAAGGCATATCGCAGCAGCCCGCCGGGTTGCTTCAGAAACTTGTGCAAAATGCACGCTTCGAAAGGCTTTACCATGTCAAGCATTCTGACCAATACCAGCGCGATGGTCGCGCTGCAAACCATGCGCGGGATCAACCAGAACCTGGCCAAGACCCAGAGCGAGATTTCGACAGGCAAATCCGTGGGCAATGCCCGCGACAATGCCGCCGTCTGGGCCATTTCCAGAACGATGGAGTCCGATGTCAGGGGCTTCAAGGCCATTGGCGACAGCCTTGCGCTGGGCCAATCCTCGGTCGCGGTTGCCCGTCAGGCTGCCGAAACCACAACCGATCTGCTGACGCAGATGAAGGGGTTGATCGTTGCGGCGCAGGAAGAAAATGTCGACCGCACCAAGATTCAGACCGATATTGTCGCGCTGCGTGAACAGATCGGGGCCGTGGTCGGGGCGGCGCAGTTCAACGGGTTGAACCTTGTGGACGGGTCCAGCACCGACCCGGTGGAGGTGCTCTCATCGCTCAACCGTGATTCTGCGGGCAATATGAATCCCGACAGCATCATGGTAACCCGGCAGAACCTGTCGGTGACCACCCCGGTCACGTCGCAGGCTTTCGGGGCCGGAGTGCTGACGGATCTGGATGATTATTTCGATTTTGGCGGCACCACGGTCACGGCAGGCGGTGACCCGCTCGACGCCCCGGCGACAGTGGCCGCTGGCGCGTCCGAGACGATCACGGTCGGGCAGGTCGCCGAAGGGATCAGCTTCCAGATCACGCTCAACGATGTGGAAGTGAATGTCGTCGGCGGCGGAACCACCCAGGGCACGCGCGTCTTCGAATATGTCGCAAGCGCCGGTGATGGCACGGCCGATGTTGCGCGCAATCTGGAAAACCAGATCAACGCCTTTTTCGGTGCGGCCACCGGCGCTGGCTACAGCGTCTCTACCGATGGCAACGAACTGACCATCACCAATGGTGCCGGGGCGCCCGCGCTTGAAATCGGCTTGCTGGTGGCCGGGGGCGGCACTGCCGGCTCCTCGCCGTCTTCTGGCGGGCTGGGGGCGTTGCAGACCATCGATGTGACCAACAACGCAATCGGTGCGCTTGGCGCGATTGACGGGTTGATCAATCAGGCCATCGATGCCGCGACAGTGTTCGGCTCCGCACAGGGTCGGATCGATACCCAGGCAGAATTCGTCAAGAACCTGTCGGATGCGCTGACGACCGGGATCGGCAGTCTGGTCGATGCGGACATGGAGGCCGCCTCGGCACGGCTGCAGGCGCTGCAAGTGCAGCAGCAGCTTGCCACGCAGTCGCTGTCGATCGCGAATCAGCAGCCGCAGAACATTCTGGCCCTGTTCCGCTGATACCGCGCGGGTGGGCGGCATGAGGCCGCCCACCCGATGACCCGAATCCCACTACTGCACAACAGGATACCGGAATGAATGCCCATGCACTTGCCATGACCGCCTATGGCGCGCCCTCTGCAGCCTGCAAATCCCCCCGTTCCGTGGAATACGAGGTAATGTCGCGGATCACATCGCGCTTGCGCGCGGCGCGCGATGCCAACCCCTTTGTCTTCGCCGCGCTGGCCGATGCCATGTATGACAACCGAAAGCTATGGGTCGAACTTGCCCTTGATCTGGCGGCCCCCGGCAATGCCCTGCCGCAGACGTTGCGCGCGCAGCTTCTGGGTCTGGCACAGTTCTGCCTGCGCCACACCGATGCCGTTCTGAAAGGGGATGATACCGCTGATGCGCTGATCGACATCAATCTGGCCATTCTGCGCGGCCTGTCGGGGAAAGGGGGCGTGCCATGACCAATCTTGTCATCCGTCTGGCCCCGCATGAACGTGTGTTGCTGAACGGGGCGGTCATCGAAAATGGTGATCGTCGTGCCAGCCTGTCGATCCGTACGCCCAATGCCAATGTGCTGCGGCTGCGCGATGCCATCCACCCCGAACAGGCGACCACACCGGTCAGGCGCACCTGCTATCTGGCGCAGCTTGTGCTGTCGGGGGACAGCAGGGCCGAAGATGTGCAGCAACCGCTTTTGCGCGCGATCGAGCAGCTCAGCCAGGTCTTCACCGACCGTGACAGCCGCACCTTGCTGGATACGGCAACCCTGGCGGTGATGGGCGGCGAGCATTACCAATGCCTCAAAGCGTTGCGCGCGCTTCTTCCGCGCGAGGCGAGGCTGTTCGCCTCGGGTCGGCATTGAGCTTTCAGCCGGTCATTCCGCTGGGCGGGCTGGCGGGCTGGGCGTTTCTGTCGCGCACGCAGGAGCGCCAGCAGGCCAGCTTTGCCGACGCGCCCGCAATGCGCAATGATGTCGCGTATTTTCGCGACCGGTTCGATCAGATCGGTTCAGCGCAGGAACTTGTTAGCGACCGGCGGGTTCTGCGCGTGGTGCTGGGCGCGTTCGGCTTGCACGATGATCTTGACAGCCGCGCCTTCATCGGCAGGATCATCGAAGATGGCGTTTCAGATCCGCGCGCGCTGGCCAACCGGCTGACCGACAAGCGCTATGCCGCGCTTGCGCGCGCGATGCAGCATCTGGCGCCCGATGCAGCACAACCCGCCGGTTCCGGGCTGCGCGACCACATCATCACCCGGTATCAGGCGCGCAGTTTCGAACTGGCTGTGGGCGAGCAGGACCAGTCGATGCGCATTGCGATGAATTTGCAACGCGAATTGCCAAAGCTGCTGGAGGATTACAGCACCGAGAATGCGCGTTGGTTCGCGCTACTGGGCAACCCGCCGCTGCGCAAGGCGCTGGAAACGGCGCTGGGCCTGCCGCGCGAATTCGCCGCGCTGGATGTCGATCAGCAGGTTTCGCGCCTGAAAGCCGCCACCCGTCGCCAGTTCGGCGCAGAGCAGATGGCGGATCTGACCGCGCCCGATGCGCTGGAACGCCTGACGCAGCGCTTTCTGGTGATGTCTCAGATCAACAGCATTCAGAACACGATCACCCCGGCCAGCGTCGCGCTGACCCTGTTGCGCGGGGAATAGGTGGGCAAAAGCGCGCCGGTATGGCGGTGATCCTGTCCGGCCATCGCATGCAGGCCCGGTACCTTGGAACTGCGCCCGTCAGTCGCTGCCGCCATCGGTCGGGGCCAGGTGCAGCGGAGCCGCCACTTTGACCAGATCGTCGACATTCAGCGCTGTGGTCGGGCGCGCCAGCCGGTTACGGATGACCCAATGCAGCCGATGCTCGGCGCGGGTGATGGCGACATAGGCCAGCCGCTTCCACAACGCGATGCCCGCTTCGCTGCGTCCTGCGCGCGCTGCGGCAAACAGATCCGGTGCGAAAACCTGTACTTCGCGCCATTGCGAGCCTTGCGCCTTGTGGATCGTGCAGGCCGCGCCATGCACAAATGCCGCCCCCATCGTCGCGGCAAAGGGGATGAAGGGTTCGGCATCGGGGTCGGTTTCGATCTTGATGATCGAGGCGACAGAGATTTGCGGCTCTTCCGCCCCGAAGATATGCAGGCGCGAAAAGCCGGGCTTGCGACCGGGGCCAAGATAGACCACCTGCGCGCCCTTGATCAGCCCGCGCGCTTCCAGATCGATGCGTTTCTTGCGGTGCTTCAGCGGCAGTTCCAGCCCGTCGCAGATCAGCGGTTCACCGGGCAGCAATTCGGCTTCGGGCGCGTCATGGGCGCGGCGAAAGGCATGGATCAGCCGCAGCCGCGTGGCGTTGCGCCACACCAGAACGGGCGAGCGCGCCATCAGATCGCTGTTGACGCGTTCGGCCATCAGCACACGATCATCGCGCCGCGCGGCTTGCTCGATCTGGCGCTCGAATTCCTCAAACCCCAGATCGGGGTCAGCCAGCATATGCGCCAGATCCAGGATCGGGTTGTCCTGGGCCTGACGGTGGATGCGCGACAGATGCAGCCGGGAAGGCGCTGGCAGGCGGTCGAACACCATCTCGCCCGACTGGCCCACCGGGGCAAGCTGGGCGGGGTCGCCAAACAGGATCAGTGTCGGGAAAAGCTCTTTCAGATCCTCTAGCTGGCGCGCATCCAGCATCGAGCTTTCATCGACAAAGCCGATATCCAGCGGATCATCACGCCGCTTCCAGCCGGTAATGAAATCCGACCCGCGCAGCCCGGCCGCGGCCAGCGCGCCGGGGATGGATTTGACCTGTTCATAAAAGCTTTGCGCGCGCTGCAGCGCTGTGTCGCTCAGCCCGTCGATGCTGGGGCGGGGGGCATTGCCCGCCAGCCATTCGGCGATCTTTTCATATTCGGGGTCATAGACCGGGGTGTAAAGGATGCGGTGAATGGTGGTGGCGGGCACGCCGCGCGCGCGCAGCACCGAGGCCGCCTTGTTGGTCGGGGCCAGGATGGCCAGCCTGCGCGCTTGACGGCTGCGCCGGGGTTCGTAATCGCCCGACACAATCTCGACCCCTGCTTCGACAAGGGCGCGGGTCAGTTCGGCCAGAAGCATGGTCTTGCCCGACCCGGCCTTGCCGGTAATGGCCAGAACTTCGCAGTGCTCATCCGTTGCGGGCTGGCTGGTGGCATCGACCAGATCAATCCCGGCACGTTGCAGGATGGCGGCGATCCGGTCCCACGCCTCGGCCTGATCGGGCGACAGGGCCGGGGCAGGCGCGCGCGCAAGGGCAGCCGGGTCAGAAGGGGGGGCAGGCGCTGTCATCGCATCTTCTACACCATGATGCGCGCCGAATGGGAACCCCAAAGCCCGCAGCTACGGCCAGAAAAAACCCGCCCGAAACCGGGCGGGTAAGGTGCCCACGCGTCGGCGGGACAGGGAGGAAAAGCAACACGGGCGCTGGTGGTGCAGGCAGATGCCCCATGCATCCGTGTTTCAAAACATGTACGATACTTGCATGTATTTTGGCGCCCCGCATTGACCCAGATCAATAAAGCCCGCCTTGCCGTGCAGGGCTGCGCAGCGAAACACTCTGCGCTTTGGCAAGGAATTGTTAACCAATTAACGACAGCCGCGACAGGTTTCCGCCATTATTTCGCCCGGATTTGGTCACAAGCCCTTTTGGCAGCCCCGATTTCGCCGTATTCTGACCCAACGCCCCGCCCCGCAGCCTGTCAGGAGCATATCAATGCCCGATCATGTCGATGCTGGCAGTAATGTGCTGCACAAATCCGCCGAGCAGGGCGCCGCGCCGCTTGCCCCGGAAATCGACCTGTCAACGGCATTGACCGATGCCGAATGGCTGGCCCGTCTGGATGAGCTGGGCGACGAGATCGACGAGGAAGGCGGCGCCTTCGCGGCGCTGGGTGCATATCATGCCGCGTTTTATGACGATGCAGGCGATACGCTGCTGGTCAGCTTCGAGCAGGTCAGCACCATCCGCGCCCGCCAGCCCGATCACCGCCCCTTTGGCTTCAGCCTGGCGCGGGGGCAGGGCTGGTCCAGCCTGACCCTTATCGCGCGCCAGCCGCGCTGGTATCGCGATGCCGATCTGTTTGCCTATTTCGATGCGCAGATCGATGATGGCTTCTTTGATCGCTTCCGCCGCGTGCTGTTCTATGGTGAAGGCATGTGCGCCTATGCGGCCTGCGCCTATTCGGTGGCGGCGCCGGGGGCGACGGTACTGGCGATTGCGCCACAGGCGACGCTGGCCCCGGAAATCGCCGGTTGGGACACGCGCTTTGCGGCCAGCCGCGGGCTGGATTTCACCACCCGCTTCGGTTTCGCGCCCGATATGCTGGATGGCAGCCGCAATGCCATTGTCATCTATGATGCCGCGCAACCGCTGGATCACATGCATGCGATGCTGTTCCGCCGTCCCTTTGTCACTGTGCTGCGCTGTCGGGGGTTGGGCGAGGATACCGGGCAGGCGCTGCATCGGCTGGGGGCAAGTGAACCCCTGATCCTGGCTGCCGGGCAGGGCAAGCTGACGCCTGTGCTGTTTCATCGGCTGATGCGGGCGCGCAGGCAGGATGTGGCCTATCTGACGCGACTGACCCAGCGCTGCGCATCCGCAGGGCGGATGGGGCTGGCCAAGCGTGTGCTCGCACAGCTTGATGCGCAGATCAGCACGCCTTCACAATAGCCGGATCGCGGAATTTCGACCTCACCTCCCATATGGGAGGTGACTTGGTGTGCGCGCCCGGCTAGTCAGCGGCTGAACTGAAATCAAACGCAGGTCTGTCGATGAGTGCTGTTACCCTGACCCATTTGCAGCGGCTGGAAGCCGAGGCAATTCATATCATGCGCGAGGTTGTCGCCCAGGCCGACAACCCGGTGATGCTGTATTCGGTGGGCAAGGACAGTGCCGTCATGCTGCATCTGGCCCGGAAGGCGTTTTACCCCGCCCCGCCGCCCTTTCCGCTGCTGCATGTCGATACGACATGGAAATTCCGCGACATGTACAGCTTACGCGACCGCGCCGCGCGCAAGGCGGGGATGCAGCTATTGGTGCATCAGAACCCCGACGCGGTGCGCCAGGGCATCAACCCCTTCGATCATGGCAGCCTGCATACCGATATGTGGAAAACCGAAGGGCTGAAACAGGCGCTGGATCTGAATGGCTTTGACGCGGCTTTCGGTGGCGCGCGCCGCGATGAAGAAAAAAGCCGCGCCAAGGAACGTATCTTCAGCTTTCGGACTTCGACCCATCGCTGGGATCCCAAGAACCAGCGCCCGGAACTGTGGCGCAGCTACAATGCGCGCAAGAACAAGGGCGAATCGATGCGGGTCTTTCCGCTGTCGAACTGGACCGAGCTGGATATCTGGCAGTATATCCATCTGGAAAAGATCGAGATCGTGCCGCTTTACTATGCCGCAGAGCGCCCCACCGTTATCCGCGACGGGTTGCTGCTGATGGTCGATGATGACCGCTTCCCGCTGAATGGCGAAACGCCGGTGATGCGCTCGGTCCGCTTCCGCACGCTGGGCTGTTACCCGCTGACCGGTGCCGTGGAAAGCCGCGCGCAAACCCTTCCTGAAATCATTCAGGAAATGCTGCTGACCACCACCTCGGAACGTCAGGGCCGCGCGATCGACCATGATCAGGCTGCGTCCATGGAGAAGAAGAAGCAAGAGGGCTATTTCTGATGAACGAGATCTACAAGACCGACGCCCTGATTGCCGAAGATATCGACAGCTATCTGGACACCCACCAGCACAAGACCATGCTGCGCTTCATCACCTGCGGGTCGGTGGATGACGGCAAATCCACGCTGATCGGGCGGCTGCTTTATGACAGCAAGATGATCTTTGAAGATCAGCTTGCAGCCCTTGAAAGCGACAGCAAGCGGCTGGGCACGCAGGGCGAAAACATCGATTTCGCGCTTCTGGTAGACGGGCTGGCCGCCGAGCGCGAGCAGGGTATCACCATCGATGTCGCCTATCGCTTCTTTGCCACTGAAAAGCGCAAATTCATCGTCGCCGACACGCCGGGGCATGAACAATACACCCGCAACATGGTCACCGGTGCCTCGACTGCCGATCTGGCGGTGATCCTGATCGATGCGCGCAAGGGCGTGCTGACCCAGACCAGGCGGCACAGCTATCTGGCGCATCTGATCGGCATTCGTCACATTGTCGTCGCGGTCAACAAGATGGATCTGGTAGGCTATGATCAGGCCCGCTTTGACGAGATCATCGCCGATTATGCCGAATTCGCGCGCTCCATCGGGATCGAGGATTTCACCGCCATCCCGATATCGGGGCTGGCGGGCGACAACATCACCAGCCCCAGCGACAGCACGCCCTGGTATGACGGACCGGCACTGCTTGCGCATCTGGAAACTGTAGAGCTTGACCAGACCGTCGAGCAGCAAAAGCCCTTCCGCATGCCGGTGCAATGGGTCAACCGGCCCGATCTGAATTTTCGCGGCTTTGCCGGCACCATCGCCACTGGCCAGATCCGCCCCGGCGATGGGGTGCGGGTCATGCCGTCTGGCAAGACCAGCACCATCGCGCGCATCGTCACGATGGAGGGCGATCTGGACCTCGCCGTGGCCGGGCAGGCCGTCACGCTGTGCCTGGCAGACGAGATTGACTGCTCGCGCGGGCAGGTGATCACGGCTGCCAACCAGCCGGTGGAAGTGGCCGACCAGTTCGAGGCCACAGTCATCTGGATGGATGAAGACAGCATGGTGCCGGGGCGTGCCTATTGGCTGAAGCTCGGCCCGCTGACAGTCAGCGCAGCTATCGCCGCACCGAAGCATCAGGTCAATGTGAACACAATGGCGCATGAAGCTGCCAAGACACTGGATCTGAATGCAATCGGCGTTGCGCATATCACCACGGACCGCGAAATCCCGTTCGAAGCCTATGCCGACAGCCGCGATCTGGGCGGTTTCATCCTGATCGACAAGATGACCAACCGCACGGTCGGCGCGGGGCTTTTGCATTTCGCGCTGCGCCGGGCGCAGAACATCCATTGGCAGGCGACCGATATCAGCCGCGATGACCATGCCGCGATGAAGAACCAGAAACCGCTGGTTTTGTGGATGACGGGTCTGTCGGGGTCGGGCAAATCGACCATCGCCAATATGGTGGAAAAGAAGCTGGCGCGGATGAACCGCCATACTTTCCTGCTCGATGGCGATAATGTGCGCCACGGGCTGAACAAGGATCTGGGCTTTACCGAGGCCGACCGGGTCGAGAATATCCGCCGCGTGGGCGAGGTGGCGAAGCTCATGACCGATGCCGGGCTGATCGTGATCACGGCCTTCATCTCTCCGTTCCGGGCGGAACGCGAGATGGTGCGCGCCATGATGCAGCCGGGCGAGTTCGTCGAGGTGTTCATCGATACCCCCCTGGAAGAGGCCGAGAAGCGCGATGTGAAGGGGCTTTATGCCAAGGCGCGTGCAGGCCAGCTGAAGAACTTCACCGGGATCGATTCCCCCTATGAAGCCCCTGACGCGCCGGAAATCCGTATCGATACCACCAGTATCAGCGCCGAGGAGGCCGCGGAACTGATCGTGTCGAAGATCATTCCCTGACCAGCGCGGTGACATCCGGCGCTGCGGCGCGCTATTGATCAGCGCCGCGCATCCCGGCCCCGGTGCCGGGATGCGCCCGCCCGGTGCTGCCGGTCAGTTGTCAGCAAGCCGCGCCCAGGGCAGGGGACGACCGGTCAGATCCACATAGACGGATTTCTGCGCCATATAGGCGCGAATTCCTTCGCGCCCCTTCTCGCGGCCAAGCCCGGCATCCTTTTCGCCACCAAAAGGCGTGGCGATGGAAAACTGCTTGTAGGTGTTGATCCAGACCGTGCCGGTCGTGATGGCGCGCGCCACGCGCCAGGCGCGCGGGAAATCGCGGGTCCAGATCCCGCAGGCCAGACCATAGGCATTGTCATTGGACTGGGCGATGACATCGGCCTCGTCCTCGAAGGGCAGCACGCACAGCACCGGGCCAAAGACTTCCTCGCGGCAGATCGTGGCGGTATTGGGCAGACCGGCCAGAATGGTGGGCAGGTAATACGCGCCTTGCGCCAGAGCTTCGGGCGCTGCGCCGCCACATAGCAGTTCCGCCCCTTCTGCGCGGGCCTGTTCGACCATTGCGGCCACGGCGTCGCGGTGATCGGCATGAACCAGCGGTGCCACCTGCGTTTCGGGATCAAACGGATCGCCGGTTTTCAGCGCTTTCGTCGCGCTGACCAGCCGCGCGACAAATTCATCATAGATGGAACGCTGCACAAACAGCCTTGTGCCCGCAATGCAGCTTTGCCCGCTGGAGGAAAACACCCCATACAGAACCCCGGCAATGGTCTGCTCGATATCGGCATCCGCGAACACGATGCTGGGTGATTTGCCACCCAGTTCCAACGAGACCGGCATCAGCTTTTCAGCCGCCTGACGTGCCAGCATCCTGCCGGTTTCGGTGCCGCCGGTGAAGCTGATCTTGCCGATGGCAGGGTGTTCGACCAGCAGATTGCCGATCTCGCGCCCGGCGCCGGGCAGGACAGAGAACAACCCCTTGGGCAGGCCCGCTGCTTCGACGATGCGGGCAAGTTCCAGCGCCACCAGCGGCGACCAGCTTGCAGGCTTTAGCAACACGGCATTGCCTGCGGCCAGCGCCGGTGCCACTTTCTGCGCGTCCGATGCGATGGGCGAGTTCCAGGGCGTGATAGCCCCAACCAGCCCGATGGGTTCATAAACCGACATCGTCAGGTAATCGCCGCGCGGCACGGTCAGCGCATCATCCAGTGTTTCCAGCGCGGCTGCGGTATAGCGAAACGTGCCAGTGGCAGAGGCCACCAGCGCGCTGGTTTCGCGCAGCGTCTTGCCTGTGTCGCGGGTCTGGATATGGGCGATGCGCTCGGCCGCGGACTCGATCCCGTCGGCAATGCGATGCAGGATCCGCGCGCGTTCATGCGCCTTCATGCCGCGCCAGGCCGGATCGGCCTGCGCCGCCTGCGCGCGCCTTATGGCCAGTTCTCCATCGCTGCGGCTGGCCCCGCGCAACACCATGTTGACGCTGCCATCGGCCGGGTAGACCGAGGCGATCTCGGCCCCGCTTCCCTGTTGCCATTCGCCGCCAATGAACAGGCGTCCATCGGGCAAGGAAATTCTGGTCATATCGCCACCTCGCGGCTGTGGTTCAGCACCTCGCGCGCCAGCGAATAGACCGTCGTCAGCGAAGAGCGGGGATTGTCGGGGGCGGGTTTGCCCTCGATGCGGATATGGAAACTGCCGACACCTGCACGGACACTCACCTCGTGCAGATTGCAGCTTGCGCCGGGATCGGCGACCAGATGCACCCGTGTCGCGGCAAAGCCGGGACCGGCAAGCGCCAGCGTGGCCGCGACATTGGCGTTTTTCGGGAAATCGCGCGCGGCCTGTGCCGCATCGCCTTCAAAAAAGGTCACCGGCGCGTCCAGATGATCAAGATCGACCAGCTTTTCAGCCGGGCTGCCGCGCCAGGCGGCGGGCGGTTTGCGCCCGGTATAGATCAGTTCTTCTATGCCCGACGGGCGCAGCGCGGCCAGAAGATCGACCCCGCCCAGCGCCCCGGCGGGCAGGATCAGGCGGCTTTTGCCGCCCCGCGCGGCGCCGCGCAGCGCGTCATGCAGCCCGCCATCGGCCAGCGCGCCCACCGAGGCGATGACCGTGTTGATGCCACCCGAAAGGCAGGTGCCGACATGTTCCCGCACGGCCGATGCGCCCGCGCATTCGATCACCAGATCAGGGCGGGCCGCGACCAGTTCGCCCGCCGTGCCGACCGTTTCCAGCCCCGGCATCTGGCAGTTTGCCTGTGTCCGCTCGCGCATCAGCACGATCACGGCTTCGGGCATCGCGCCTTCCTGCGCCAGCACCGACAGCAATTCGCGCGCAATCGCGCCGTAACCGATCACCCCAAGCCGCATGTCAGAACCGGTTCCCTGCCGCACCCGCTGGCGGGCCAGAGAAGCTTTCGGCAAATGGGCCGATGGCCAGCATGTCCACTTCGATCAATTGCGGCCCATCCGCAGCCAGCGCCGCATCAAGGGCAGGGGCGAATTGCGCGATATCGTCAATGCGCCGATGCGACAGGCCGATCGCTGCGCAATGCGTGGCGAAATCGGGCGTGTGCAGCGCCGAATAATGGTGTCGGCTGTCATATTGCGCATCCTGGATGTTGCGGATCACGCCATAGGCCTGATCATTCATCAGCACGAAGACCAGCGGTGCCTTTTCCTCGACCGCCGTGATCATCTCGGCAATGCCAAGCTGCGTGCCGCCATCGCCGATCAGCACAATCGCTTTCGGCCCGGCGCTGGCCAGTGCCGCGCCAATGCCCATTGCCACGCCTTGCCCGATCCCGCCGCCCAACGCATGAACGCCCAGCCGGGGCGCGGCGATCTTGACAAAGCGATTGCCGAAGGTCGAGTTGGAGATGGTGACATCGCGCACCCACGGATGATGGCCGGGGCCGACGCGTTCCATCAGCGCCTGCGCCATCACCTCATAGGGGCCCATCTTGGTGCGCATGACGCCTTCGCTGGTGGCGCGCGCCATCGCGGCCTCGAAGGCGTGGTCGGGATCGACGGCCAAACGCTCGGGCAGCAGGTCCAGAAGGGCATGCAGCGTGTCGGCAGCATCGCCATGTGCAAACACATCCACCGGATAATTGCGTCCCCCCTGATAGGGGTCGGCGTCGATCTGCATCAGCGGCCAGGGAAGCTGCATCATGTTGTTGAGCGTCTCGTTGCCGCGCAGGCGCGAGCCGACCACCAGCAGCAGGTCGGATTTCTGGTAAAGCGCCTGTGCCTCGGGGGTCATGTTGAACGCGCCCAGACTGGCGGGGTTTTCTTCCGACACCACCCCGCGCCCATTGACCGAGGTAACAGCAACAAAGCCGCGCCGCACCAGCTCTTCGGCCTCTGCCGTGGCCCCGCGCGCGCCACCGCCCAGCCACAGGATCGGGCGCTTGGCGGCGCGGATGCGCTCGGCCATGACCTGCACCGCAGCTGCCGCCGCGCGGGGGCGTTGCGCGACAGGCGCATGAATGCGCGCCGCGCGTGCCAACTGGCTGCGCTGCACATCGACCGGGATTTCCAGCGCCACAGGGCCGCTGGGCGCGCTGATTGCCGCGGAAACCGCCGCCGTCAGCGCGCCGATGGCGCTGCCCGCATCCCACATGCGGATATAGGCCTTGGAAATGCCCTTCAGCATGTCGGGCTGGCGCGGCACATCATGGATCGGCGCGCGGTCACGGTCCATGAACTGGCTGTCCACGGTCGAGGTGATATGCAAAAGCGGCGTGCCTGCGGTCAGCGCCTCGACCTGCGCGCCAGCGGCATTTCCCGCCGCCGTGCCGGTTGAGGTCAGCACCACACCCAGCCTGCCCGACACACGCGCATAGGCATCGGCCATGTTCATCGCCCCGGCTTCACCGCGCGCAGGCACAAAGCGGATGCGGCGCTGATGCGCCACAGCGTCCAGGATCGGCATGTTGTGGATAGAGATCACACCGAAAATCGTTGTCACCCCGATCTCTGCCAGATAGCGGGCGATGTATTCTCCCACACTCTCTGGGCGGGTGGGCGAGGTGCTGGTGGCGGACTGGGCGCGCGGCTGATCGAGCAGGTTTTCCATGTTCTTCTTCCTTCAGATATGCCGTGACAGGCCGCCCGAAACATCGAGCTGCGCACCGGTGATGTAGCTTGCGGCGCGGCTGCCCAGAAAGGCTATTGCCGATGCCGCTTCTTCCGGTTCACCCAGACGGCCCAGCGGAATGCCCTTGTCGCGCGCCAGCGCGTCATACCATTCGCTGCGGCTGACCGACTGGTCGGGGCGTTCGGCAAAGCGGCGCGTCCACTGGCCGGATCCGACCAGACCCAGCAGCACCGAATTCACCCGCACTTCGGGGGCAAGTTCGATGCTCAGCGATTTTAGCAGGTTCTGCACCCCGGCCCGCGCCGAGGAGGTGCAGACCATGTGCGGTTCTGGCTGATAGGCCAGCAATGAATTCACCGCCACAATCGCACCCCTGGCGCTGCGCAGCATGGGCAGAAAGGCCCGGATCGGATGGATCTGGCTGAAAAGCTTCAGATCATATTCGGCGCGCCAGTCTTCATCATTCGTGTCGGCAAAGGTTGATTGACGCCCCTGTCCGGCATTGTTCACCAGCAGATCGCAGCCCCCGAAGCGGCTTTCGACCTCTTGCGCGAAACCCTGCACTGCGCTTGGGTCAAGCACCGAAAAGGCGCGCGCCAGAACCCGGTCATCGCCATGATCGCGCGCCAGTAGCTGTGCCACGTCCTTCAGCCGCCCTTCATTGCGGGCGCAAAGCGCCACGCGCGCGCCCTGTTCCAGCAATAGCCGCACAGTGGCCAGCCCGATGCCAGAGGAGCCGCCGGTCACGACCGTGCTCATACCTTCATAGGGTTTCATGTCGCGTCCTTTCCGGTGCGCAGTTCCGGCCAGCCCGGATCGGGGCGGCCCTGCATGATGGCGCGTTGCGCAGATGTCGGCGGGCCTGCGGTCATCCAGCGGTCCATCGCCTCGGGGTCGTCGCGCGACCAGATCTGCGCTTCATGGGTGTCTTCGTCGATCTGCTGCAACTCGCTGGTAAATTCGATCACGAAGCCCGAGGGCGAGCAGAAATAGGCAAAGGGGTTGTCCCCCGGCCCGTGTCGTCCCGGCCCCCAGGTGGGCACGATGCCCTTTTGTTTCATCCGCCCGATCGAGCGCATGAATTCATTCAGCGTCGGCAATTCGAATGCGACATGGTTGACGCTGGGATATTGCCCGCGCACCAGCGCAATCGAATGATGGTCTGACGCGCAGCGCAGGAACACCATCTGATCGGCGCTGTAATCCGATACGCGAAAGCCCAGCACATCGCGATACCATGCTTCCAGCCCGTCCATATCGGCGGTGTTGAGCACCACATGGCTGACCTTTTTCGGCCGCGCCCATTCGTCAAGCGGCGCAGTGTCGCGCGCTTCGCAGCGAAAACGCAGGCGGCGGTCATCGGGGTCGAGCATCTCGAATCCCCAACCGCCGGCAAAATCATCAAACGGGCCGGGATCGCCCAGCACTGTCGCCCCGGCAGCCACGACCTGGGCGTGCAGCGCGGCCATCGCGGCGCGGTCGGGCATGGCGAAATGGACATATTCGATGCCATAGACCGGGCCGTCCTTCAGCCCATAGATGAAAGGCTCGGTCCCGGTGCCGCGCAGCCAGACGGTGCCGTCTTCTTCATGTGCAAGGGACACGCCCCAATTCTCGATATAGAAATCGCGGGTGGCGGTGATGCCCGGTGCCCGCATGACGATGCCGCGCAATGCTGCGACGCGAACCAGTTCGGTCATTGTTCCTCTCCCTGTTGCTGGCGAATGGCCTTTGTGATGATCCGGGCCAGTGCCGCGGGTGCTTGTTGGGGGGCTGCGTGGCCGGTTTCCGGCAGCAGCGCGAAATGGCGTCGTGCGGCAGGGGGCAGCGCGTCCCATGCGCCGCGCGATTGCGCAGGCGGGGTGACGATGTCTTGCGCACCCACGACAATCGTGGTCGGCGCGCGAAGGCTGCGCACTGCGCCCGCCAGATCGCCCGAGGACAGCATCCGCACCGCCTGAGCGTAGCCCGGAAGCCGGATTTTTGCCATTGTGTCGGCAATCGCGGCGACAAGATCGGGATGCGCGGCAGGTTCGTGAACCAGCCGCGGCGCGCGTGCGCGGGCAAAGGCCAGCGGCCCCATCTGTTCCAGATCGGAAAGCCGCGCCGCTGCCTTCGCGGGCAGGTCGGCGCCGGGTGGCACCCCCATGCCTTGCGCGCAGGAGACAAGGATCAGCCCCGCCACCTGCTGCGGATGGTGCGCGGCGTAGTCTGCCGCGATCAGCGTGCCCAGCGAATGGCCCAGCAGGTGAAACCGCCCCAGCCCCAGCGCCGCGACCAGCGCGGCCAGCGCCTCGGCATAGTCGCGCGCCACGGGCCAGTCGCGCGCAAGGGGCTGGCTGTCGCCATAGCCGGGGGCCGACCAGGCGATCATGCGTATATCGTCGGGCAGATGCGCTGCCAGCGCGTCAAAGCCGTGCGGCCCAGAGCCGATGCCGTGCAGGCAGACCAGCACCGGCCCGGTGCCGGGGCGTTCCCGCCAGGCCAAGCCATTGGTCATCTGCATGCGCATCGCCCTGTTCCCCGCTTATTTCGACGGACGCTTGATCTTCGAGACCGGATGGTCTTCGGGATAGGTGGGCGTCACCGGCTTGGGGTTGCCGATCATCACGCACATCAGGGCTTCTTCGATCCCTTCATTGCGCAGGCCACGATACAGCCCCGGCGGCACCGAGATGATGTCGCGCTCGGTCAGAACGGTCTCGACCATCTCTCCCTTATGTTCGATGAACAGCCGGATCTTGTGACCCTTAAGGATGAAGAACACTTCCTCTGCGTCGCGGTGAATATGCAGCGGTCCTTCGCAGCCCGCAGGCAGAACCATAGTCGAGAAGGTGAAATGCTCGGCCGGGACGACATTCTCGTCATCCGTGACGCCGGTGGCGCCAGTGCCGATATAGCGCATCTGGGCGCGGCGGTATTTGGGGTCATGATCGGCCTGGAATTTCAGCGCATCCCAGTCAAGCGTGCGGGTTTCATAGCGCGCAATGCGGCTCTCGACCCATTCCGCAAGCGTCTTGCCGTTGGGGATTTGCACGTCTTCGGGTTCGATAGAGGGGAATTTGATGGGGGCTGCGGTCATGGTCATCTCTCCTGTGCTGCATGCCTTGCATAAGGGGGGCAGGGGCCGTCTGTTCCGATCAGAATAGTTCATATATGATCATAATGTGCAATATTGATAAACACGACAATGGGGCTTGTCAATTGCAGAATGCCGATGGCGGGCAGGTTTCTTTTGCGCTCTGCCCGAAATCAGGGGTTGACAGTCCTGTCGGGGTCGAAATATTATGAACGATACGTGCAAATATGAACATATCCGACAGGGCAACGGAGGCCAGGATGACAGCTTTTTCTATCGCAATCTGCGGCGGGGGCGTGGGTGGCATGGCTGCGGCCATCGCGCTGCGCGCGCAGGGCCACGAGGTCACGATATATGAACAGGCACCCCGGTTCGGCCGTGTTGGCGCTGATGTGAACCTGACCCCCAATGCCGTTCATGCGCTTGACCGCCTTGGGGTGGGCGAAAAGCTGCGCGAGAATGCCGCGCGCCCCACCCATCGCATCAGCCGCACCTGGGATACCGGCGAAGAAACCTCGCGCCTGCCCATGAGCACCGAGGCCGAATCGCGCTATGGCGCACCGCAACTGACCATCCACCGCGCCGATCTGCTGGGCGCGCTGGAAGAAAAGCTGCCCGAAGGCGTGATCCGCTTCGGCACCCGCGTCACCGGTATCACCCAGGACGCCGGGAAGGCCCATGTGCGCTTTGATGACGGGCAGCAGGAAAGCTTTGATCTGGTCATCGGCGCGGATGGGATACATTCCGCCGTGCGCAACGCGCTGTTCGGGCCGGATGCGCCGAAATTCACCGGGCTTGTGTCATGGCGCGCCGTATTCCCGCGCGAACGTGCAGGCGATATCCGTGATCTTGATGCCTTCACCAAATGGTGGGGGCCGACACCTGACCGTCAGATCGTGACTTTCCCGCTGACGCATGGCGCGGAAATCTTCGTCTTTGCCACCAATGCGCAGGAAGGCTGGACCGAAGAGGGCTGGACCCTGCCGGGCGACATTGAAGAACTGCGCGCTGCCTATGCCGATTTCCACCCCGAGGCCCGCGCCCTGCTAAATGCCTGTGACAGTGTCACCCGTTCGGCGCTGCATGTGCGCGAACCGATGGAGCACTGGTCCGTGGGTCGCGTGACGCTGCTGGGCGATGCCGCGCATCCTATGGTGCCGTTCATGGCGCAGGGCGCCTGCATGGCAATCGAGGATGCGGTGGTTCTGGCCCGCGCGGTCGAAGGCTGCACGAGCGCCGATCTGCCCGCCGCCCTGCAACGCTATGAGAATGCGCGCATTCCGCGCACCGCTGAAATCCAGCGCTCTTCGCTGGCCAATGAATGGCTTAAATCCAAGGGCAATGCCGATTGGGTTTATGGCTACCACGCCTGGTCGGCAGAGCTGGCCTGACAGGATTGCCCCGGACACCCCCATCACCAACAGGGAGACGACAATGAAAACGCTTCTGAAATCCACCCTCATGGGCGCGGCGATGCTGTCGCTGGCGGGCACGGCACTGGCTGAAGTGCGGCTCAATGCCGTATCCTTCGCGCCCGCCGCTGCCGATATCTCGCAAGGCTTCCACCACTTCGTGGAACGCATCAACACCGAATTCGAAGGCGAGTTGCAGATCAACTGGCGCGGCGGGCCGGAAGTCATCCCGCCTTTCGAGCAGGGCAATGCGGTGCGTGCAGGCGCCATCGACATGGCTTTTGTCAGCCCCAGCTTCTATGAGGGGCTGTTGCCTGCGGCAGCGACGCCGAACCTGTCGCTGAAATCCTTCGAGGAAATCCGCGATGGCGGCTACTTCGAGCGCATGGCAGAAATTCACCGCGAGGTCGGGCTGGAACTGATCGGCGAAGTCCCCGCCAGCGAAGTGCAGTTCTACATCTTCCTGAATCGTCCGCTTGACAGCGTCGAGGAACTGGCCAATCGCCGCATCCGGGTGTTTCCGACCGTGCTGCCCTTCGTGCGCGCATTGGGGGCAGAACCCATCGTGATGCCGCAAGAGGAAATCTTCACCGCAATGGAACGCGGGCTGGTGGATGGCTTCGTGCGCGGTTCGGTTGGCTGGGCCGAGCAGTTCAAGGGTGTGGTGACCCATTACATCGCCCCGAGCTTCTATCGTGCCGGGTTCCCGATCCTGGTCAACCCGCGCGCCTGGGCACGCCTTGACGCCGATCTGCAATCGCGCGTTGTCGACTTCATCATGACCGATCTGGCCCCCGAAATCGACGGCATGTGGGATGAGATGCTGGCGATGGGCGATGCCCAGATGGAAGCCGCCGGGTTTGAACGGATCACCCTCGAAGGTGCGGCGGCAGACGCCTATCTGACAACCGCGCTGGATGCCGCCTGGGCGGCAATGGCAGAGCGTGCGCCCGCACATGCCGACGAGTTGCGCGCCTTTATGGTGGACTGAGGATTGTCACGCGGGCAGGGTGCGATGCAGCCTGCCCGTGTGCGCTTCCCCGCAAGCTATGGCTTGCACGTCTTGTCCAGCTACAGGAGACGACAATGCCCGCTGCCATCGCTTCGACCTATCGCCGCGTGATGGCTGCCGCAGGCTATCTGAATCTTGGTCTGGCAATCATCGCGGCGGCTGTTCTGTTCACCGTGGCGATGATGATCTTCGCAGAAGTCAGCTGGCGCTATATGGGCGGGCGCTCGCAGCTTTGGGTGACGGAAGTCAGTGAATACTCGCTGCTTTACATCACCTTTCTGGCGGCCCCTTACCTGTTGCAGCACAACCGCCATGTTACGGTCGATCTGTTTCTGTCCGGTCTTGGCGGAAATTCCGCGCGCGCGCTGCGCGTTGTCATCGCGGTGCTGGGTGGCGCGCTTTGTGTGGTGCTGACCATCAAGGGGGTACAACTGGTGCTTGACCAATATGCGATGGGCACAAGGCGCATCTCGGTCATGGCACCGCGAAGCTGGTATATCTTCGCCGCCTTCCCCATCGGCACCGGGCTGATGGCGCTGCAATTCCTGGATCAGTTGATTGCTGCGATCAGCAACCGGCGGGAGAGAACGTAATGGAATGGTATACCACCTTCGCTGTCGTTATCGCCGGACTTCTGGGGCTGATGCTGCTGGGATTGCCGGTCGCGTTTTCCTTCCTGCTGGTCAATGCGGTGGCGGCCTATCTGCTGCTTGGCGGCTTTGTGGGGGTCGAGCAACTGATCTCGAACACTGCTTCGGCGCTGATGTCCTTCACGCTGGTACCCATTGCGCTGTTCATGATCATGGGCGAGGTGATGTTTCGCTCGCGCATTGCCATCGACCTGATGGATACGGTCGACAAATGGATCGGGCGCGTGCGCGGGCGGCTGGCCTTCATGGCGGTGGGCGGTGGTGTGCTGTTTTCCACGCTGACCGGCAATTCGATGGGCTCGACCGCGCTGCTTGGCTCGGCGCTGGTACCAGAGATGGAAAAGCGCGGCTATGCCAAGCCGATGTCACTGGGGCCGATCCTTGGCTCGGCGGGGCTGGCGATCATGATCCCGCCCTCGTCGCTGGCGGTGATCCTGGGCGTTATCGGGCGGCTTTCGATTGCGCAGATCCTGATCGCGATCATCCTGCCGGGGCTGCTGATGGCGGTGATCTATGCCGCCTATATCTGGGGCCGGTGCTGGTTGCAGCCGCATCTGGCCCCGTCATTCGACGTGCCCGAAACCCCCATGCGCGAAAAGCTGAAAGCAACCACTGTCAACATCCTGCCGCTGTCGGTGGTGGTGTTCTCGGTGGTGGGGTTGATCCTGCTGGGCATCGCCACGCCGACCGAAGCGGCGGCGATGGGCGCGGTGACAACGCTGCTTCTGGCGGCCATTCGCGGCCGGTTGTCGGCCAAGGTCTTTGGCGAAAGCCTGTTCAGCGCGTCGAACATCTCGGCCATGGTGCTGCTGATCGTGGCGGGCGCGGTGGGGTTCAGCCAGCTTCTGTCCTTTACCGGCGCGACCTTCGGCATGGTCGATTTCGTGATGGGGCAGGATGTGTCGCCGGATATGCTTATCCTGATCATGATCGGCTCGGTCATCGTTCTGGGCACCTTCATGGGGCCGCTGCCGATCATGCTGATCACCCTGCCGATCTACATCCCGGTGGTGATCGAACTGGGCTACAACCCGGTCTGGTTCGGGGTGCTGTTCCTGATCGCGATTGAAACCGGGGCGACCTCTCCGCCATTCGGGGCGGCGCTGTTCGTGATGAAGGCAGTTGCACCGCGCAACACCACAATGGGTGACATCTACCGCGCCGCGATGCCCTTCGTGATCTGCGACCTGCTGGCCATCGCAATCGTCTTTGCGTTCCCGCAGATCGTGACCTGGCCACTCAGCCTGCTTTGACGCAAGGTGTTGCCATGACGCGTCCGAATTTTCTGGTGATCATGACCGACCAGCAGCGCTGGGACCATCTGGGCGCTTATGGCAACCGCGTTGTCCAGACCCCGCATCTGGACAGCATCGCCCGCAACGGGCTGCGGCTGGAAGGCTTCCATGTCGCGAACCCGATCTGCCAGCCGAACCGCGCCTGTCTGGCTTCGGGCCAGATCTCGACCGTCAATGGCTGCCGCCAGAACGGGATTCCGCTGGCGCTTGATACCACCACCTATGCCGATGTGCTGCGCGTGGCGGGCTGGCGCACTGCGCTGATCGGCAAGGCGCATTTCCAGAATGTGACCGATATTCCCGCCCCGCCGCGCAAGCCGCGCGGCATTGGTGCCGTGCCCGACAGCGCCGTGTTGCGCGCCAGACGCACGCAGCGCGACGGTCCCGAATACGCGCATGAGGTGCGCAGCCTCTGGGCGCGCAATCCCGACCACGCGCTGCCGGTGCCCTATTACGGTTTTGACCATGTCCGGCTGTGCATCGGGCATGGCGATCAGGTCGAGGGGCACTACACGTCCTGGCTGCGCGCGCGCCATCGCGACCCCGACAGCCTGCGCGGCCCGGCCAATGCGCTGGACGACCCGGAAACCCGTGTTGCGCAATGCTGGCAGACCGCCCTTCCCGAAGCGCTGCACCCCACCAGCTATATCGCTGACGAGGCCGCGCGCTTCCTTGGTGCGCAGACCGGCGCAGCGCCGTTCCTGTTGCAGGTCTCTTTCCCCGACCCGCATCATCCTTTCACGCCGCCGGGCAAATGGTGGTCAATGTATGATCCGGCGGATGTGGAACTGCCCGCAACATTCCACACCCCGCTTCTGGCGCGCAATGACCTGCCTGAAGCCGCGCTTCGGGCGTATCGGATGGGCGGCAGCGACCCCCATTCGCATTGGCCATTTCAACTTGACGAAGCCGCGATGCGCCGCATTCTGGCGCTGAATTACGGCGCGATCAGCTTCATTGACGCTGCGATAGGCCGGATTCTGGCGGCTCTGCAGGCGCAAGGGCTGGACAAGGATACAGTCATCATCTTCATGTCTGATCATGGCGACTATATGGGCGATCATGGCACGGTTCTGAAAATGGGCCTGCATTATCGCAGCGTGATCCGCGTGCCCTTTTTGTGGCGCGACACAGCCGCGCGCGCGCGATCAGGCGTGCTGCACCGGCAGGCCAGCGCGATTGACTTCGCCCCGACCCTGCTTCAGCGCGCGGGGCTGCAAATCCCGATCGGGATGCAGGGGCAGGACATATTTGCCGAAGAGGGCGCGGCCCCGCCAGTATTGATCGAGGATCCGGGTATCGCGGTCTTTGGCGATGCCGATGCCCGCAGCGCGATCACGACACTGGTGCATGAAGGCTGGCGGCTGTCGCTGCTGGAAGATGCCCCTGACTGGGGCGAGCTTTACAACTTGAATGATGACCCCGACGAAACGGTCAATCTGTGGGATGACGACGCCGCCGCCGCGATCAAGCTGCGTCTGCTTGACGCGCTTGCGCGCCGCCAGATCGCATTGCGCAACTTGTCGCTTTGTCCGACCGGGCGTGCCTGACATACTGACCCGGCGCGCGCCCTGTTACCGCGCCTGATAGCCCAGCCCGACCGAGATTTGATCGGCCGCCTGCATCACCGAGGTGCGGATGCGGTCGGCCTGCGCGGTGCCCGGCTCGAACTGCGCCATTGGTCCGGTGACGTTCAGCGCGGCGATGACCATGCCGCGATGATCAAAGATCGGGGCAGCGCAGGAACCGATCCCGGCTTCGAAATTGCCATAGCTCCACGCATGACCCTGCGCCTTGTCGGACGCAAGCTGCTGTTCCAGCGCGTCCAGCGATGTGGCGGTCTTGTCGGTATAGGACGCCAGCGCGGCGTCGCTGTAAAGCTGCCGCAGCGCCTCTGTCGGAAGATGCGCCAGCAGCACCCGCCCGACCGTGGTGGCATGGGCGGGCAGGCGCGAGCCTTCGCGCACATTGCTGACCAGATGCGTGTTTGGTGCCTCGCGCAGCAGATAGATGATCTCGCGCCGGTCCAGAATGCCCAGATGCGAGGACAGCCCCAAACTGGTTGACAGGGCGGCCATGACGGGTTGTGCCAGCCGGATGACATTGCGCGATTTCAGCGCATCGGCGGCCAGTGCGATCATGCCCGGCCCCAATTGCCAGCTTGCACCTCCATCAAGCGATTCGATCATGCCTTCGGCTTCAAGGCTGTGCAGCAGGCGGATCAGCGTGGTGCGGTTCAGCCCCAGTTCACGCGCGGTGGCAGACGCATTGCGGCATTGCCCGCCCTGCGCGATATGGCGTAACAACCGAAAGGCGCGATGCACAGGTGGCACCGAATACTGGGTTCCCGCATCAGTCACGAATATTACCCCCCGGATTTTGCGTCTCTTCATAATAGAACAGATTGACCTTAATTGGCCGATCCTCGGATGGCAATCATCCCGGTCTGTATGTGGTCGCAAAATAGCAGCTTCCTGGCCGCGCGTCGCGGACCGGTTTGCAGCGGGGCAGGTGGGCGATTTCTGTCTGATCCGGGCTTGCTGATAGTTATGTTATACTATAACAATCACGCCTGTCACAATCAGCAAATCCAGGCCCATCATGACCGATCCCATTCCCGTAACAGTTCTGTCCGGCTTTCTGGGCGCGGGCAAGACGACGCTTCTGAACCGCGTGCTTAACAACCGCGAAGGCCGCCGCGTGGCGGTGATTGTCAACGATATGTCAGAGGTCAATATCGATGCCGATCTGGTGCGCGAAGGGGCGGAGCTGTCGCGCTCTGACGAAAAGCTGGTCGAGATGTCGAATGGCTGCATCTGCTGCACTCTGCGCGACGATTTGCTGAAAGAGGTTCGTCGCCTCGCTGCCGAGGAACGCTTCGACTATCTGCTGATCGAATCGACCGGGATTTCCGAACCCCTGCCGGTCGCCGCGACATTCGATTTCCGCGATGAAAACGGCGACAGCCTGTCCGATGTGGCGCGGCTGGATACGATGGTGACGGTGGTCGATGCCGTGAACCTGCTCAAGGATTTCTCCAGCCATGATTTTCTGCGCGATCGCGGCGAATCGCTGGGCGAGGAAGATGACCGCAGCCTTGTCACCCTGCTGACCGAGCAGATGGAATTCGCCGATGTGATCATATTGAACAAATGCGCAGATGCCGGCCCTGCGCGGGTGGATGCGGCGTGCAAGATCATCCGCGCGCTGAATGGCGATGCCCAACTTATCGAGACCACCCATGCCGATGTGCCCGCAGGCGCGATCCTGAATACGGGGCGGTTCGATTTCGACCGCGCGCATGAGCATCCGATGTGGGCCAAAGAGCTTTACGGTTTTGCCAATCACACGCCCGAAACAGAGGAATATGGCGTCAGCAGCTTTGTGTTTCACGCCCGCGCCCCGTTTCACCCGGCCCGCATCCATGAGGTGCTGAACGGCCCGCTTCCCGGTGTGATCCGCGCCAAGGGGCATTTCTGGGTGGCAACCCGGCCCGACTGGGCGGCCGAATTCAACCTTGCTGGCGCGATGTCATCGGTTACACCGCTGGGCCGCTGGTGGGCCTCGGTTCCCGAAGAACGGCTGCCACAGCACCCCGACGCGCAGGCAGAGATTGCGCGCAACTGGGTCGAGCCGTGGGGCGACCGGCGGCAGGAACTGGTCTTTATCGGCGTCGATATGGACCGTGACGCGATCTGCGCGCGGCTGAACGCAGCGCTGGTGAATGCAGGCGATTTCACGCCCGGCGACTGGACCGGGCTGGCCGACCCGTTTCCGCGCTGGGGCGCAAGATGAGGGATCTGGCCGATCATCCTGTCGCCGGTGTTCGGATCGCGGATGCGCTTGCCGGGCTGGACGCGATCCACGACGCCGATTGCGCCGCCGTGATTCTGGCGCGTCCGCAAGACCCGGCGTTGAGCAACTGGCTGGCCGGTTTGCCTGCCGATGCCTTGCCGCAAACGCGCGAGGTTCTGTACCCAGAGGATATCCGCGCGACGCTGGACCGGCTGTGCGCAGCGCTGCCCGACTGCCCGGAGCGTACGCGCTTCATCGAAAGCATCACGGCGCTGGCGGCGCGGTTTGCGCAAATCATGGCCGCGCCCCGCCTGCGCTTGCGGTTGGAGGCCGTGACCGGCAATGCCTGCCGCAGATTCCATATCGACCATGTCACGGCGCGGCTGGTGTGCACCTATCGGGGCACTGGCACGCAATACGGGTTGGCCGCAATTGGGGCAGAGCCAGAGCGGATTCATACTGTGCCCACGGGGCAGCCGACCATGCTGCGCGGGACGCGCTGGCCGACCACGCCGCCATCGACCCTTAAACACCGCTCCCCGCCCATCGAAGGCAGCGGCGAGACCCGGCTGCTGCTGGTGCTGGACCCGGTCGTTGATCCGCAGGAAGCGGCTTGATCTCTGTCGCGCGGATGAACGTGACAAAAGCCTGATCGGCGCGCGCGGCGGGCAAGTGGATGCGCGCACGACGCGCGCTTGCGCCGCGGTCATCACGGCCCCGTATCAGGCAGGCTCTGTCGTCCTGATGCCGGATATCGCCTGCACCAGCAAATCCTCTGTCACTTCGTGGATATCGAATTCGCGCATGATGCGTCCGTGATACATTGCCACGATCCGGTCAGAGACGCGCAGCACCTCGGGCATTTCCGAACTGATCACGATCACCGCATAGCCCTGCGCCGCCAATTCGCGCAGCAATTGGTGAATCTCGGATTTCGACCCCACATCAATGCCGCGCGTAGGTTCATCCACGATCAGCACGCGCGGCTGCATGGACAGCCATTTGCCGATGACAATCTTTTGCTGATTGCCGCCCGACAAGACACCTGCGGGTTGCTTCCAGCTTGGCGTCTTGATGGCCAGCCGGTGGCGATACTGATCGAAAATGGCAAGTTCCGCGCCCTTTGCGACAAAAGGACCGGCAGTCAGATCCTGCACCTGCGGCAGGGTCATGTTGTCGCGGCAGTTCATTTGCAATACCAGACCCTGTTCCTTGCGGTTTTCCGGCACCAGCGACACACCCAGCGCAATCGCATCGCGCGGCGAGGTGATGTCGACCTTCTTGCCATCGACCAACACGTCGCCCGCGCTGGGGGTCCGAAGACCGAACAGCGTCTCGGCAATTTCGGTCCGGCCCGCGCCGACAAGCCCGTAAAACCCGACGATTTCGCCGGTTCGCACGGTGAAGCTGACATCCTCGAACAGCCCCGGACAGGTAAGATTGCGCACCTCCAGCATGGTTTCGCCGAAATCCGGCGCGGCCTCGTTGCGCGACAGATCCAGGCTGCGCCCGATCATCAGGCGAGTGACTTCGTCCTCATCCGTTTCGGCTGTGGTCAGGGTGCCGCGATAGGCGCCATCGCGCAACACGGTGATGCGGTCGGACAGGGTGAAGATCTCGTCCATGCGGTGAGAGATATAGACGATGCCCACACCCTGGGCTTTCAGATCATTGATGATATCGAACAGCACGACCTTTTCGGCATCTGTCAGCGACGCTGTTGGTTCATCAAACACCACAACGCGGGCATCGACCGTCAGCGCGCGGGCGATTTCGACCATCTGCTGGTTGGCGATGGACAGCTTCGCCACGGTCATTTCGGCGCGGAAACTGCATTTCAGGCGTTTGAGAATGGCGTTGGAGCGTTCTTCAAGCGTCTTCCAGTCCACCCGCCCGAAGGATTTGCGCGGCAATTCGCCCAGATATATGTTCTCTGCCGCCGACATTTCCGGCACAAGGCTCAGCTCCTGGTGGATCAGGACAACGCCCTGGGCCTTGGCCTCGATCGGCGTGGTCATGCGCACCGGCTGGCCCGCGATGATGATCTGGCCGTCATCGGGCTGATACATTCCCGCCAGCACTTTCATCAGCGTGGATTTTCCGGCCCCGTTTTCACCCAGCAGGGCATGAACCTCTCCGGGCATGACCTCGAAATCCACGCCATCAAGGGCGCGCACGCCGGGGAAGGTCTTGACGATGCCCTGCAGGCGCAGGGCCGGTTGCAGCATATCACTCATAGGCGCAGCCCCCCATCAGCAGTGCGGTTGAAGCGTTTATCCAGAAACAGGACCGCAATCAGGATGCTGCCAAGGATGACATAGACATAGAAGGCAGGCACCTGCATCAGGTTCATGCCGTTGCGCAGAATACCAATGGCCAGAACGCCCCCCAGCGTGCCGATGATATCGCCCTTGCCGCCGGTCAGCTTGGTGCCGCCCAGCACCACAGCCGTGATCACCCACAGTTCATAGTCGCGGCCCAGATTGGGCGTGGCGGCGCCCATCTGCGTGGATAGCAGAACGCCAGACAGCGCGGCCAGAAAGCCAATGATCATGAAATTGATCATCATATGCGGGCCAACACGAATGCCCGCATTCACCGCCGCCTCGCGGTTGCCACCGACCGCATAGGTATTGCGGCCATGCACTGTGCGCGACAGCAGCCAATGCACCGCCAGCACACATAGCAGGAAAATCAGCGCCAGCACGGGCAGGGGGCCGACAGACAGCGCGCTGAAATCCGAATAGGCGAAGTTCATCGCATAAAAGGACTGCTCGCCTGTATAGACAAAGACCAGCCCGCGAATGCCCAGCATCGCGCCCAGCGTGACGATGAACGCATCGACCCCGGTTTTCCAGACAATGAAGCCGTTGATCGCGCCCATCAAGATGCCCACCAGAAGCGCCAGACAGACAGCAGGCAATATCTGCCAGTTGCCCCATGTCGCGAACATCGCCCAGGATTGCACATCGACCGCGAAGGCCGCCGCCAGCGCCAGTGTCGCACCCACCGACAGGTCGATATTTCCGTTGATCATCACCAGCGTCATGCCCAGCGCGATCAGCCCGATGGTCGAGGTCTGCACAAGGATGTTTTGCAGATTGCGCGCGGCAAAGAAATGGTCCGACGACAGGCTGAAGAAGATGAAGACGATCAGCACGAAGCCCCAGATCGGGTTGCGCATCAGCCAGCGAAGCAGCGGGTTTTGATAGAAATATGCCATCGCGCGCCTCATGCTATGGGTGAAAACAGGCGGCCGCGCTTGGCTGCCACGTCAAGCCAGACCGCGACGATGATCACCGCCCATGTCACCAGCCATTGCGTGTAATAGGGCTGCCCCATCAGGATTAGGCCATTCTGGATGAAGGCCAGCATCAAGACGCCCAGAACCGTGCGCAGGATGCTGCCGGACCCGCCCAGAAGCGACGTGCCCCCCAGTATGACAGCGGCCAGCACCTGCAATTCATAGCCCTGGCCGACATTGTTCTGCGACCCCATGACGCGACTGCCCAATATGATTGCGGCAATGGCCACACACAGCGCCGAGATAAGATAGGTCATGAACACAACCCGCGAGCGCGGAATGCCCGAAAAGACAGGCAACAGCATCCGCGCCACGACGCGCATCGCGGACGTGTCCAAGAACACCGTGACCAAGTTGCTTGAAGATGCCGGGAAAGCCTGCGCCGCCTACCATGACGAGCATGTGCGGGGCGTGAAAGCGAACCACGTTCAGGCGGATGAAATCTGGGCTTTCTGCTACGCCAAAGAGCGCAACGTGAAAGATGCCAAGGCGGCCCCGGTCGATGCAGGCGACATATGGACCTGGACCGCGATGGATCGGGATAGCAAGCTGATGATCAGCTACACGGTCGGCGACCGTTCGGCCGCAACCGCTCGCGAGTTCATGTTCGATCTGGCTTCGCGCCTCGCAACCCGCATTCAACTGACTACGGATGGACATGGTGGCTACCTCAAGGCCGTCACAGACGCATTTTCGGGTGATGTGGACTATGCCATGCTGATCAAGCAGTGTAAGCGCGACGGCGAGCCCCTATGCAGCGAGGCTTGACGGTTGGTTGAAGCGC
>JAFIEF010000076.1 GCA_020832655.1 Paracoccaceae bacterium | reverse complement strand
AACCGAAGGTCCGCGCAAGCGAAAAAGTCTGTCAACTTTTTCTGAAATTGCTTTATGCGGCAGACGGGTGCGCCCATGAAGCCAAATGCGCATACGAAAACTGGTGATCTGCCGCCCACCCGATGCCGCATCGACCGTTCCGCACGCCGCACGATCTGAACCGGGCAGATGGCCGCGCGGTCAAGGAATCACCCAAACGCTGCCCCCTTTTCGCCCATATCATCGCTATTGTTAAAGAGGATTTGATCCCTCGAATTCCCAAGAAAAGGGGTGTGCGCAATGCTACCTGCCTTCCTGAAAGACGAGTCCGGCGCAATTTCCGTGGACTGGACAGTGATGACCGCCGCAGCGGTCGGGTTGGGGCTGGCCTCTGTTACGGCGGTCAGCACCGGCACCGGCAATCTGGGCGATAGCATCCGCTCCAGCCTGTCGGGGGCGTCGACGGCCGCATTACGCTGGGCCTTTGCCCGCGAAACCGTCAGCCAGAGTTTTGGCGATGGGGATTTCACGGGCTGGTCACAGGCCCGCGCCGGGGATTTCGGCGAATGGGGACCGATGCAAGGCCCGTTTGGCCGCGATACCGCGAATGAGGCTCTGACATATGCCGTGTCGCTGGCAGAAGGCCACAGCAATGCCCTGATCGAATTTGACATGCTGATCATCGATTCCTGGGACGGCGCTGCAGATCCGAACAACCCCTGGGCGAATGCGCAAGGCGACGTCATGCGCATCCAGATCAATGGGCAGGATGTTGCTGTTGAACCCTTCGTACACCGCGAAAACCACCCCGGCTATCGCCCCGGCATGTTCGAGGACCGCAAATCCAGCGTCACCATCGACGGCGCAACCTATAATGTCAGCATGACAATGACCGATGGGCCGACCGCAAATGTCGGGGGGGCGGGCTGGAACGACCAGCGCTGGCGTGTGCAGGTCGAAGCGCTGGATGCGCCGCAGAACTTCGATCTGGGCTTTTCCTCGCCTGTCGACCAGAACATCAATGACGAATCCTGGGGCATTGCCAATTTCAGCGTCAAGGAAAATTGACCGCTGGGCCTGCCCCAACGGCAGATCAGCGCGATAGCGCGACAAAATCATCATGCCGCCCATGCCGTCAACATGCGCCCGTGCCGCGCAAACGTCGCGCAACGCTCAGGCTTCGTGATTGAGATCCTTGAGCAGGCGGCCATGCCTGCGCACTTCACTCAGAACATCGCCGAAGGTCAAGAAACCGCGCGCTTTCAGCATCGGCAACAGTTTCAGGAACGCATCGGCGGTTGCCACAGTGTCCCCGATGGCCGTGTGGCGGGCCTCTTCCGGGATGGTGATGCCCAGCCGCGCGGTCAGGGCGTCCAGCGAATGCTGTTCCAGTTGCCCGTAGATCACGGCCGATAACAGCACCGTATCCAGCACCGGATGATCGAACCGCACCCCCATGCTGCGCTCATGCCGACGCAGGAATTCCATGTCAAACGGTGCGTTATGCGCCACCAGCACAGCGCCGCGCGCAAAATCATGAAACGCCTTGCCCGCCTGGCTGATGGTCGGCGCACCCTTGACCATATCATCGGTGATGCCGTGCACTTCGGTGGAGCTGGACGGAATTCTGCGTTCAGGATCAACCAGCGTATCAAACACCTCGCGCTTGACGCGGCGGCCATTGACCACGCGCACAGCTGCAATCTGGACGATCTCGTCTGCCGAAGGGGTCAGCCCCGTGGTTTCGGTGTCGAATACCACATATGTCAGATCCTCCAGCTTGCTTTCCAGAACATCGGCATTACGCGACTTCGACAGAAGCTCGAAATCATAGACCACATCGCGCTGGATCGGCGCGGGGCGCGTGGTGGCGCGGCGCGCCTTGGGGATCGGCAGACGCACAAAGGCGGTCTGATCCGGGCCGGTCTCGGTCCAGGCTTCGGTGGCATGGGCATTGAGCACGGCGCGCGCCGTCAGATCGGGCGCTTCTTCATCCAGCGATTCCGACAGCCAGGCATCAAGGTCGCCAACCGGCAACGCCCGACCTTTCCACGCCAGATCCAGCACCGCGCCCGGCCCTTCTTCATCCGTCAGATGCAGCGCGAACTCGGTCGCGTAGCCGCTTTCTGAAAGCCTGCGGCCCAGCCAGCGCAGCAGCAGCGCCAACTCGAACCCGTCGCAGGTCAGCATCAGTTCCGGCCCGTCGGTCGTCAGCTTCAGTTCCAGCGTCTCGAACTGCGCCCTGACCGCATCCAGAAAATCAAGCGAGCGGATTTGTGTGACCGGCCGCCAGTCGCTGCGCCCTTCATCATAGCGCTGGCCCAGTTCGGTGATGGCATTTGTCAACACCCCGACCTCGGCCAGCATGGCGTCGGTCAATGCACCCGATCTGGCCATTTCCTCGTCTTCGGAAATTACCCCGATCACGGTTTGCAGATTGGCGGCCGGGCGGCGCACGCGGTCGAACACTTCGGCCAGCAGCGCCTCGCGCGCGGCATGGGTGGCCAGATCAGACGTAACATCGCGCAAGGTCAGCACGAAACCGGGGCGCCGGGTATGTTCGGTGCGCCGCAACACCCGCATCCGACCGGACAGCAACCGCCCGCTTCCGGTGGTCGTACAGATCAGATCTGACGCCGCTTCGGGGTCGTTGAGCCGTGTCAGGCGTTCATAGGCGTGGCGCACCGGCCCTTCGCGCAGATAATCCAGCAGGTTTCGGTCCAGCCCCGGCGCGCCACCCGCTTCCAGTATCGTGACGGCCTGCCCGTTATAGAACACAAGCTGATAATCCGATGTGCATAACAGTACCGCCACCGGCACATCAGCCAGCAGCTTTTCCAGCCGCGCCTTTTCCTGCGACAGACGCGCGGTTTCGCGCGCCACCGACTCTGCCAGCGCAGAGCGTGTCTGCGCGAGCGATTTCGACATTTCTTCGGCCGCCGGAGCCAGATCGCCCAGATAGCGCGCGCGCTCTTTCTCGCGGTCAAGATTGACCGTCACATCGGCATGGGCGCGGGCGCGGATGGCGTTGGCCAGCCCGTCAATGGCGCGCGCGACATTGGAATCGAACAGATACCACACGCCCGTAACCAGAAACAGGATCAGGAAACTGCTTAGCAACCCGGCCTGCAATATGACTGCCATCACCTCTGCTTGCGCGCTGCGCGCGGCCACCAGCCAGCCTGCTGCCAGAACGGATCCCACTGCCCCCAGCGCAATAAACGAAAAAAACAGCAAGATCCTGATGCGCAGGCTGAGCCTCTCAAGCATCGGCATGATCCTCCGGGCGGGCGGGATCGCCCATAAGGATCTTGCGCACTTCTTCTCGCAACTCCTTCAACTCGAAGGGTTTTGAAATGAATCCGTCGGCACCCATTGCCAGCCCCTTGCGCCGTTCCATCGCGGAACCGCGTGCGGTCATCATCAGGATGCGCACATTGGCGCATTCAGGGTCTGCGCGCACGCTTTGACAGATTTCATAGCCGGACACTTCGGGCAACATGACATCCAGCAGGACCAGATCGGGCTTGTTCTTGCGGATCAGTTCCACCGCCCCCGCCCCGGTTGCCAGACGCGACTGGTTATACCCCTCCCGTCGCAACAGATAGTCGAGGGCAATAGCGATATTGTCCTCATCCTCGACCACCAGAATGTCAATCTCCTTCGCGGACCCTCCCATGTGTTCCTCCTTCACATGCAATCCTCAAAAACGGATCATCGGCAGCCAGCTGATACCACTCCACATTCTGCGGAAGGCCGCCCTCATCCAGCGTTGTGCCCTCTGTCAAATCTGCGCGCCGCGCCTCTGCGCAGTCGAATAGCGACTTGAAACCGAACCGCAGCGCCCAGCGTTCCTGCAGAATAATCCCGGTCAACACCAGGTCGGGATTGACGCGGTTCCATTGGCGTACGCGGTTATCGACCAGCACGATCCGGTTGGTCAGAGGCACCACATATGTCCAGGGGCGATACCAGATGCGGCTTTCATTCTTCGCCGCGACATGGACCTCCTCGGGCAAACCGGCCTGAAAGCGCCCGGCCCAGGAATATTCCAGATAGATGACCATCGCCAGCATGCCCGCTGCAATCCCCGCCGGTAACAGCCATTCCGGCAGCAACCCACGGCTTAGGCGGCGCAGGATGAGCACAGTGCCGGCGCCACCGAAACCCGCCATGATGATTGCCAGAAACTCTATGATCATCGGTTGCTTGTTCCCTTACCCCAGCGTTCCCGCGATCTGGCCGACCGCTGACTGCATTGTCCTGACGACGACAAAGGCGTCGCGCAGATGGCTGCGTTCAAAATCCGACAGATCGGATGGCGCCAGATAGTTGTCCGGCTTGCGCCCCATGCGCACCAGATTGGCCTGATTTTCCAGCCGCAGATTGGCAATCAGGTCATAAGCCTCGATCAGATCGCGCGCGCCGGAAACAGAGATGATGCCGCGTTCTTCCGCAGCCAGCAGCCGCGCGCGCGTATTCGCCGCAACAATGCGCCCGCGCAGCGCATAGACCCGCGCCAGGTCGGTCACGGGCACCACGCCGCCCAGCTTCATGTCGACATGGTTCTTGTGTTCGCCCGAACGGATGGTGGCAAAGCCGCGCAGCAACCCCAAAGGTGGGGCGTGTTTGATCGAATTCGATACCATATGCGCCACGAAGATCGAATTCTTTGACGCGGCTTCCAGCGTTTCTTCCTGCAATTCGCGAAACAGATTGACCTGCCCGCCAATCGGGCGCAGGTCAAACATGACCGATGCCAGCATCTGCGCTTCGGGCGAGGGGGTGCTGATCCAGCCCTGGAAATAACGTCGCCACGCCTTTTGCGGCTGACACCAGCGCGGATTGGTCGCCATCATGTCGCCAGGGCAATAGAAATATCCCGCCGCATCCAGCCCGTCTGATACGAAGCGGGCAAGCTGGTTGAAGTAAGCCATGTCATCGGGGGTGGCGCTGTCATCAATGATGATGCAGTTGTCCTGATCGCTGATACCGGTCTGTTCCTGCCGCCCCTGACTGCCGCAAGCGGCCCAGACATAGGGCACGGGCGGGGGGCCAAACTTGTCTTCAGCCAGTTTCAGCAGGCGCCGCGTTACCGTGTCGCCAATATCGGTGATCAGCCGTGTGACGACCTCATGGGCGCTATGGGCACCCACCAGTTGCAGCAGAAGCTGCGGGATGCGTTCGGTGACATGCGCCAGATCCTGATAGCTTTCCGCCACCGCCGCATCGCGCACAAGCTGGCCCGAGCTGATCGCCTGAAACCGCGTCAGATCGGTCTGGGTGATCATGCCCAGCAGCTTGCCATCGCGCACCACCGGCAAATGCCCGATGCGGTTTTCAAGCATCATGTGCAGAATATCCGAGCCAAGCGAATGTGGTGCCAGTGCCAGCGGGTCGGGGGTCATCACTTCGGAAATGGGTGTGTCCAGGGCGCGCCCTTCGGCCAGAACCCGCCCCGACAGGTCGCGGGTGGTGACAATGCCGACAAGCCTGCCCTCATCGACCACCGGAACACAGGAATAGCGGTGCTGCCGCATCAGCTTCGCGGCGTCCTGCGCCGTTGCCTGGGGCGATACGCTCAGCGGGTCGCGCGCCATCAGATCCGCGACCTTCAATGTCGCCAGATCATTCTGTCGCGCAAGCTTGCCGCCATTCGGCGTGCCGCGGCTGAAATACCGCTCGAAGGCAGGGAAATGGGCGATCAGGTGGCGCAACTCGCCCCCCGGAAGCGACAGCAGCACGGTCGCGGATGTCGTTGTCGCGGTGGTAACAGCGCGCCCGTCGCGCAACAAGCCACGTTCGCCGAAAGAATTGCGCGGGCTGAGGATAGACACCAGCGCGCCATTGGCATCGGTGACCTCGACCGTGCCGGACTTGACCAGCCAGATGCTTTCTACCGGATCCCCCTCTGAATAAACCACGGTGCCCTCGGGCACTTCGCTGCGGCTGAAGCAACTGGCGACGCGCGCCAGCTCGTTCTGCGGCAGCGTATCATAGGGATGCACGCTTTGAAGGAATTCCAGAACCTTGGGCGAAATGTCAGTCATGTCATCTGTCCTGATTTCACCGTCCCGGATTGAACGGCCTGCCCCCGGTTAACATGGGGACAGGCCAGTGTCATTGCGTCAGATCAGTGATCGACTGCCGCGCCAGCGCCTTTCGGCACGCGGATCGATTCCACCAGTTCCTGGATATGATCCGGGGCCGGGGCAGTCATCTTCATCACGATGAAGGCCGCGATGAAGTTCAACATTGCACCAACCGCACCGAAGGACAGCGGCGAGATACCGAACAGCCAGTTATCGGGCGTGTTGGGCAGCATGTTGGTACCGGGGATGAAGAACCAGCCCAGATAGGTGAAGATGTAGAGCACGGTCGAGCCGAGGCCGACGATCATACCTGCAATCGCACCCGAGGAGTTCATCTTCTTGCTGAAGATGCCGAGCATGATCGCGGGGAAGAGCGACGCCGCCGCCAGACCGAAGGCCAGTGCCACCACCTGCGCGGCGAAGCCGGGCGGGTTGAGGCCCAGATAGGTTGCCAGCGCAATCGCAAAGGCCATCGATATCCGCGCGGCCAACAGCTCGCCCTTCTCCGAAATGCCCGGATTGATCATCGACTTGATCAGGTCGTGACTGACCGCCGATGAAATGGCCAGAAGCAGACCCGCAGCCGTTGACAGCGCCGCTGCCAGACCACCTGCCGCGATCAGACCAATCACCCAGCCCGGAAGTTGTGCAATCTCGGGGTTGGCCAGAACCAGGATGTCGTTGTTGAACAACACCATCTCATTGCCTTCCCAGCCTTCCTCGACTGCACGCGCAGGCGGGTTGGCTGCATTATAGTACTGGATCAGGCCATCGCCATTCTTGTCCTCGAAGCGCAGCAGACCTGTGCGTTCCCAGTTCAGCATCCAGTCGGGCTTTTCGTCGAAGGCCAGCGGCTCACCCTGGATCCCGTCGGGCCACAGCGTGGTGATGATGTTCAGCCGCGCCATTGCACCGACAGCCGGAGCAACCGTGTAGAGCAGCGCGATGAAGACCAGCGCCCAGCCTGCCGAAGTCCGCGCATCAGCCACTTTCGGCACTGTGAAGAAGCGGATGATGACGTGGGGCAGACCAGCAGTACCGATCATCAGCGACAGGGTGAACAGCACCATGTTGAAGGTCGAGCCGTGATTGCCGGTATAGTCATTGAAGCCCAGCTCCACCAGCACTTCATTCAGCGTGGTCAGCAGCGGCTGGCCGGTCCCGGTATGGGTCGAGAACAGACCAAGCTGCGGGATCGGGTTGCCGGTCAGCTGCAACGAGATGAACACCGCCGGAATGGTATAGGCGACGATCAGCACGCAATACTGTGCCAACTGGGTGTAGGTGATGCCCTTCATCCCGCCAAGAACAGCATAGATGAAGACCACGCCCGAGGCGATGAACAGGCCGGTCTGGTTCTCCACTTCCAGGAAGCGCGAAAAGGCCACGCCAGCACCGGTCATCTGCCCGATCACATAGGTGATCGACATGACCAGAAGCGAGATCACGGCCACCAGACGCGCGGTCTGGCTGTAGAAGCGGTCACCGATGAAGTCAGGAACGGTGAAGCGGCCGAATTTGCGCAGATAGGGCGCAAGCAGCATTGCCAGCAGCACATAGCCGCCCGTCCAGCCCATCAGGAAGGTCGAGTTGCCATAACCGACAGCGGCGATCAGACCGGCCATCGAGATGAAGCTTGCTGCCGACATCCAGTCTGCGGCCGTCGCGGCGCCGTTGACCACCGGGTTGACCCCACGCGAAGCCGCATAGAAGTCCGATGTGGACCCGGCGCGCGCCCAGATCGCGATCCCGATATAAAGCGCGAAGGACGCGCCCACGAAGATAAGGTTGATTACAAACTGATCCATTACTCAGCCCTCCCTTACTCTTCCACGCCAAACTCTTTGTCGAGTTTGTTCATGTAAGAGCGATAGTAAAAGATCAGCACGATGAAGGTCAGGATCGAGCCTTGCTGCGCGAACCAGAAACCCAGATCGGTGCCCCCGATCGGAATACCCGCCAGAAGCGGGCGGAATACGATGCCGAACCCGAAGGACACAAGCGCCCAGATCACCATAGAGATGGTGATGATGCGCACATTGGCCTTCCAGTAGGCGTCTGTCGACTTGTCTGACAT
>JAFIEF010000108.1 GCA_020832655.1 Paracoccaceae bacterium | reverse complement strand
AAAAGCAGCGTAATTATTGAACCAGAAACTCTCCGGTAAACCCGGGGCGGTTCAGCCCGCCATCTGCGGCTGGCCTGCCAGACGGCAGAGGTCGATCACCGCGCGCGCATGCGCGATGACTTCGGCGCGGATGGCGCTGGCATCGGGCGCAGTGTTGGCGTCCGCAACACTGCTTTCGGGGCTTGCGTCAGGGGGCGCAGTGGCTGGGAGGGTGTTGGCGTCTGCAACACCCTCGCTTTGCGCAGTCAGCGGCGATGCATCCTGCGCTGGCGCGGTGGTGTCGCCTGGAGTGGTGTTGTTCATTCCAACACCACTTTCGGTCTCCGCCGTTGGGCACGGCTCCACCGTCTGATCGGGGTCACCCTCAAAACCGCTGGAGGCGACAACGGTTTCCGCGACGGCCTCGACCAGTTCGGGCGGCGCATTGCGAAACCGGCCAATGTCGAAACTGGCCGCAATGCGCACTGGCTCGGCCATGCGGGTGGCCAGACCCAGTTCCAGCGCGTCCTTGGCGTCAAACCATGTCTCTGCCGCCATCAGAGCCGCGATCTCCCCCTCGGGCTTGCCCGACTTGGCGGCATAGCCGCGCGTCATGCTGGCGGCCATCTTGTCGAGCGCGCCGGCCATGTCGCGCATGTCGGCCGCCGTGCCCATGACAATGCCGGAGGGGTCATGGATCATCAGGAAGGCATTCTCCGGCATGATGATCTCATCGCCTGCCATGGCGATGTAACTGGCTGCCGAGGCGGCAATGCCGTCGATCCAGACCGTGACAGTCCCTGCATGTCGGGTCAGCGCATTGTAGATCGCCACGGCATCAAAGACCGAGCCGCCGGGGCTGTTGAGCCGCAGATCGATGGGTGCGCCTTCGGGCAGCGCGCCCAGTTCGGCCAGAAACCCCTTGGCGCTGACGCCGTAGGCCCCGATTTCGTCATAGATCAGCACTTCCGCCCCGGAGGCCCGGGCGCGGATCGTGTACCAGCTGTTCATGGTGTTACTCCTCTTGAGTGTCGGTGCCCTCGGTGGCCCCGTCGCCTGCGTCCGGCCGCCGCGCAGGCGTGGCCCGCGCCCCTTGTGTCTCTCCGGGGCTGGTGCGGTAGTGCAGCCCCAGATCGGCGGCGCGTTTTGCATCCACCGCATTCTCGCGGTCGACTTCCTCGACATCGTAGCCGGTGGCCTCGACCACCTTGCGCCGCGAGGTGATGCCCGCCTCCATCGCCAGCACCTGCGCCTGGATGTCCTTGAGCGGATCGACCCAGTCCCAGCGCGGCGGGATCCATTGCACCATGCGGGCGGCCGCGGGATCGGACAGATCAATCCGCCCCGCCAGCTGCGCCATCTCCAGCCAGCGCGCCCAGATCGGGCGGCACAGCTGATGCGCGATCACCCCATGCTGCAGCTGCTGCACGCGGCGGCGGAACTCGACCAGTTCGGCGCGCAGGCTCGAATAATTGGCCTGGCGCACATCGCCGGTCACCAAGTGATACGGCAACCCCAGTGATGCCGAGACCGCCAGCAGCGTGCGATACTGGAATGCCTCGTAGCCGCCACCGACATCGGCAGGGCTCGAGAACTTCACATCCTCGCCCGGCAGCAGCACCTGCATGGTGCCGGGCTCGAGGCTGGCAATGGCTGCGCCATCCAGATCAGCAGCCCCTTCGCCCATCATCGGCTCTTCTGGCGCGGTCTTGGTGATGAAGCCCGCGAACATCGCGGCGGTCTTCTTGCGGTCGAGTTCCGCGTCGTCATACTGATCGAGCAGAAACAGCCGCACCATGGCGGGTGCGACATGCGGCAAGCCCCGGATTTGCCCCGCATCTAGGGCGCGGTAGATGTGCAAAACATCCTCAGCCGGCACGCGGACCGTCTCCGGCACTGCGATGCGCTGATCCGTGCTGTCGCCGGGATGGCTGCGACGGAAGTGATAGGCCACGCGCCGCCCGATCAGGTCAAACTCGATCCCGCAGCGGATGCGGTTGCCATTGGCCGCTGTCTCCGTCTTCTCGAAAGGCAGCATCTCGGATTGCAGCAACTGCATCTGCAGGGGCACGAGCAGGCCGTCCTCAGCCCGGCGAGGCCGCAGGCGCACGAAACACTCCCCCGCGACGAACATCTCCCGCGCGACCATGGCCTGCAAACCGTAGAAATCGGTCAGCCCATCCGCGTCCGCCTCGTCGGTCCATGCGAGCCACAGCTTCTGCACGCGATCCCTGACGCTCGCATCCTCAATCAGCGAGGACGGCTTGATCCCGTCCCCCACCAGGTTCGACGCAAAAGCCTCGCAGGCATTGGCAGCATAGCCATTGGTTACGACCAGTTCGCGCGCCCGGGCCAGCAGCCGTGGCCCGCCAGAAGAAATCAGCGCGTTGATATTCTCCAGCGGCGGGTTCCAGCCGCGCAGCCGGCGCTTGGACATTGCGCCTTCGAGCCGCGCGCGCAGTCCGGAGGGACCGTGGCTCCGGGGGAGCCGCGTAAGCCCGGAGGACGCGGGGCCGCCCGACCCGGGGCGGCGAAACCTGTCAAACAGCCCCATGGATCACAGCCCCTTGGTCGTGGTGATGCGCACCTGCCGCACGATGCGTCGTCCCTCGGCCGCGGCGATCTCGCGGTCCAGCGCCTCGATGGCCCGGTCGATCTCGGCCACAGAGCGGTAATCCACCATCTTGCCGTCATAGCTAACGCGCGCCACACCCGAGGATCGCTGCGCGGAAAGCGCATCGCGACGGGCGCGGAGATCGGTGATTGTCGGCATGAGGGGTTTTCCGGTAATGTGCGGCGATTACAGCAGGAATATTGCCAACCCCCATGATCGAACCCATCGCCCGCATCAGGATCGAAATCGAAGACACCGACCCGCTGGTCTGGCGGGAACTGGACGTGCCGCTCTCGACCACATTGGCCATGATGCATGACATCATTCAGGTCGTGATGCGCTGGTGGGATTACCACCTTTACGAATTCGAGATCGGGGACAGGTTTTACGGCGTGCCGTCTTCTGACGACGTTCTCTATGAGCGCAAGGTCTACAAGGCGAGCGGGCTCCGTCTTGCGACCGTGCTGGAGCGTGGCATTCGGGAATTCCTTTATGTTTACGACTTCGGCGACAACTGGCGTCACCGGATCACCGTCCTTGATGTCCGCCAAGGGGATGCCGATGTCGAATACCCACGTTTCATTTCTGGTGCCCGCCGCGCGCCACCCGAGGATGTCGGCAGCATCAGCGGGTTTGAGGAGTTCCTCGAAGCCATGGCCGATCCGGAGCACGAGCAGCACGAGCGGATGTTGGAATGGTACGACGGGCCATTCGACCCCGCTGACATTGATGAGCGCCGCCTGCACATGATCATCGAGAATTTTGCAGCGCGGCGCCGTGGCCCATTGATGAGCCACCGCGGCACTGGTCGCAAAAAGCCATCGTGACCGGGTTTGTCTATGTTCTTGGCAGCCAGACCGCGCAGGGCTACCGGACCTATGTGGGTTGGACACTCGATCTTGAGCGCCGCTTGGTCGAGCACAACGCGGGCATCGGCGCCAAGTCGACGCGCGGCAGGGTCTGGTGCCTGATCTATGCCGAGCGCCTGCCAACGCGCATTGAAGCCATGCGCCGCGAATGGGACCTCAAGCGCGATCGTACCCTGCGACGCCGTCTTGCGCAGTCGGCGCAGGGTAATGATCATCCCATGTAACTCGACCGCACCGTCCGCCGCCGCGTATGCGGGCGCGATGGCGATGCAGTGGGTGCATCTTTTGCAGCAGTACCTGTTTCCACAGCCAATTGCCGCTCAATCTCCGCCCACCGGGCCTCTGGCCAGCGATCCGCACCGGCAATCCATGCGGCCGCGCGCGCATAGACCCGGCAATCCAGCGCCTCGTTGCGCTCGCGCAGCTTCTGCCATTCCAGTTTGCTGAAACCACGCTTGGATTTCACGGCAATCAGCTGCTCCGCAGTGAGCTGCTTCAGCCACTCCCCATCAGCCCAGATCGGCAGATGCACCGTTCCCGGCGGGAACGATGCCCCGGCGTTGATCTCTTCCGGCGTTGGCCGGTCCTGGCGCAGGAAGCGGTAGGTTTCAGCTTTGAAGGTTGAGGTCGCCACGGACCAGAGCCGCGCACCGCGCCGCAACCGCTTGCCGCCGATCGTGGCATCGACATAGGTCGGGCCCGTGACCGGGCTGGAACGGTTGAAGCCTTCGAGCCCTTTCACCGGCGCCACCTGCGCGAAGCCCACCTGCCGCGCCCAGCCATAGACCGCGCTCGTCTCGTAGCCGGTGTCGATGGCCAGCCGCGCGATTGTCATGTGCTCGCCGCTGGCGTGCTGCCACGTCCGGCCCAGCAGATCCGTCAGCGTCTGCCAGCAGGCCGGATCGTCGGGGCCGCCCTCGAGCACGATGTGATCGACCAGCCAGCTTTCCAGACCTCGGCCCCAGGCCCAGACATCGATCTCGATCCTATCCTTCTGCACATCGGCACCAGCCGTCAGGAACAGACCACCAGCTGGGACTGTGCCGGGTTTCCATGTCTCGCGCCGCTCCGCCAGTCGTTGCCAATCCGGCGCTTCGCCGGTCTCGAACCAGGTCTCGCCGAGGATCGTGTTGCGAAACGCCCGCATGGCCTCGTCATTGCCCTGTGCTGCCTCCCACGCCCGCGCAATCCGGGCCCAGCTCAGCCAGCCGATCGGCGAGTAAAGCGCTGAGAGGTGATAGCCGACCGTGTGGGGGTCCGCTGATGTTGCTGTTGCACGCCATTCACCCGCCGCTAGCATCTGCGTCTTGTGGTGCTCCGCGATAGGCTTGTCGCAGTTCTCGCAGTGATACTCTGCCGTCTCAGGGCGGCACTTTTCCCAGCGCAGGCGTTCAAACCGCAGCCATTGGTGATGCCCGCAATGCGGGCACGGCACATGATAGCGCCGCTGGTCGCTGGCTTCGAACTCGCGCTCGATCCGGCTCAGCCCCCGAATAGTGGGGGTGGAAATCAACAGCGCCTTGCGCCGATGCGCAAATGTCAGCGACCGCGCTTCCGCAAGGCTGACCGGATCGCCTTCCTCGTCGGCCGAGGCCGGATAAGCATCAACCTCGTCGAGAAACAGATACCGCGCAGGCGTCGAGCGCAGCCCCACGGCTGAGTTCGCCCCGGTCATGATCAGGATGCCGCCCGCGAATTCCTTCGACAGCATGGTGTTGCCTGCGTCGCGCGAGCGCGCAGGCTTGATCCGCTCGCGCAGCTCCGGGCTTTCCTCGATCAGCGGATCGATCCGCTGGCGCGAATTGCGCTTCGCGAGCTCCACCGTTGGCTGGACCGCCAGCATCGGGCCCGGCGCATGGTGCATCACAAAGCCAATGAAGCAGTTGCCCGCCTCTGTCGCGCCCACCTGCGCAGCCTTCATGAACACGACCCGCTGCACCGGGCTCGAGGGCGAGAGCGCATCCATGATCTCGCGCATATAGGGCGTGCGCGCCGTGCGGTACCGCCCTGGTTCCGCTGACGCGCGCGACGACAGCCAGCGATGCCGGTCGGCCCATTCCGACACGGTCAGGTTGGGATCTGGGCGGATACCGCGCGACCAGGCGCGCAACAGATCCCTGGCACCATCAAACTCGTAAACATCGTCACCCAAGACCAGTTCTGATCTCGGCGAGGCTGTCGAGTTGGGCGCGGACATGGGCTTCCAGGACTTTCTGCATCAGCGCCGCCTCCACTGTGACGTCCGCTCCCAAAGCTGCTGCCAGTTCCGAGGCCATAAGTGCTGCCACCCGCGCGGGCCAGGTCACCCAGGCATCGCGTTCCTCGCGCGCCAGCCGGAACATCAAGGTTTCCGCCCGTGCGCGATCCACCAGCTCGCCTTTCAGCCTTGAGAGCCGGATGCGGCGTTCCTGCGCTTTCAGCACCTCGTTGGCGGTCTTGGCCTGCAGGAATGTCGTGCCGCCGCCCGCAGCCGGAGCTGCCAGGCCTTCCTCGCGCAGGGTTTCGCCAACGGATGCAACAGCGGCCTCGGGGACCGGTTTCAGCTTCGCCTTTGGCGCAGCAAATGATTTTGGCGCGGCACGCGATTTCGCGGGATCGGTCATGGCTGCGCGGCGCTGATCGGACGCATCGGCGTCAATGCTGCCGTCCGCATGCAGGACGAGCCGACCGGTCTCCTTGGCCTTCTGGATCGCCCCGCGCGAGAGGCCCACGCGAGCGGCGTATTGACGTTCGCTCAGGCCCTGCATGGCGCTCTCCTGTGCGCGATAAAGCAATGTAATTGCTACGAATTAAGTTGATTACACTCCGCGCAAGAGCGACTCTGTGGATGACGCAAACGGGTGCATCGCACCGCCCCAAACCACCGCAAGGAGCACTGACCATGGCCATTGCCATCCCTTCCGATACGACGCGCATTTTCATCGACCGCTCGCGCTTTGTGCAGGCGATGAGCACCGCCGCGCTGCAGGGTCACCTCAACGACCAGAGCCTCAACGCCGAGGTCTTCGAGATGGCGGGCCGGATCGGGATCGACTGCCTGACCATTGAGCTGGCGGATGTCGTCCCGGTCCTGAAACAGCGCGGGCTCATCTGAGCCTGCGCGAAACCACCAACACGCAACCCTGAAAGGCCCGCATCATGAGTGCCATCACCACCATCCGGATTGACCACGCCGCACTGCCGGACCCGCTGAATCTGAAGGGCCCGGACGCGGCGGCTCGCATGATCGCGGCTGCGCTGCGCGATGAGGGCATCAAGGCTGACGCCTCTGACGTGATCCCGCATATCAAGATCGAAGTCCCAACCACCCAGCTTTTGGCGACCAGCACCATGCTGGCCAGCCTGCAACTGATCTGAGGGCGCGATCATGAGCACTCGCGCACAGATCGCCATTGAGATCGAGCCCGGGAAATGGGCCCACATTTACTGCCATTACGACGGTTACCCGTCGCATATGCTGCCCGCGCTAGCGCCTTGGACGCCCGAGGACATCCTCGCCGCGAAAGAAATCCGGCAGGTCCGTGCCAGTGAGATCGAAGCTTTTGAGAAGCCCCGCGATCCGACCATCTTACTGCGCCCGACGCGCCAGTTCTGCCATCTCTACCTTTGGCTGGGTGGCGCATGGGTCGAGGTCAATCCCGATGCCAACTGATCCTCCAATGCTGAAAGGCTGCTGCCATGTCTGATCTGTCCCTCAACTGCCTGTCTGAAGGTGAAACCCTCGCCGACCTCGCCCGCCGCGAATGCGCCATCGGGTTTGACCTGCGCTTTTGCCGCAGCGTGGCGGTGTCCGAACATGACCGCGACACCGAAACCTGTGATCCGACCGACGCCGAGTTTGCCACTCTATATGCGCTGACCGATCTGAGCGAGGCCATCGCCATCCATGATGCCGATCTGACCAGCGCCGGGGCGGACGAGGTCGCCGCTGTGGCCCGCGCGATGTTCGTAGCCATCGTCAATGCGCGGCGCGACCCACCCGACGCTGCCCAGCGCCATGAAGCGGAGCAGGCCGCGCTGATCGATCCGGACCGGATTTCCTGATCCAGCGCAGTACGATCATAAAGTCATGATATTGCTTAGAATTGCCTACGATATTCGGGGCTCTCGAGCGATGGTTGTTTCACGGAAACGATGCAACTCACCACAAGGAGCCACTGCCATGACCACACCTGCCATCCTGCCCAGCCGCAACCCTGACTATGGTTTCTTCGGCACGCTCACCACTTGCCCCGAGCGCGACCGGCGCAGCGTGGAGGTCTGGGTGCTGGCCTCGACCCTGATCGCCAAGGCCATCCGCGCCACCACCGAGGAAGAGATGATCGGCATCCGCGACTTTCTGGACAGCCGGATGGGCCGCCATTTCGCCGATGACGTGGTTGGCAACATGGTGGGCTGCAAGATCGACACTGAGACCGCGATCACATCCTCGATCCGGACATGGCAGGACTGGCGCATCTCGCGTCAGCTTGAGCGTGACGAGGGCATTCCCGCAGGGCTGCCATATCTGACTGGCTGGGTGCAGCATTTCGCCATCGCTGCAAACATGGCCGAAAGCGACTGATCCCTCACCGCCCGGTTCGGACGGCCCGCCAACTGGCGGGCTTCACCCGGTAGAAGCCTGCGCATGTCGCACAGGCCAAAACCGGAGATGACCATGACCCAGATCCAGCTATCCGACGCCCAAGCCGTCATCCTGTCCACAGCCTGCGCGCGCGAGGACGGGATGGTGTTCCCCGTCACTGCCAGTTGTCTGACGTCAGCACCCATGGAACATTTTAGGTATCTTGCGGAACGGAGGGTT
>JAFIEF010000075.1 GCA_020832655.1 Paracoccaceae bacterium | reverse complement strand
TTTTGTCGCAATTTCGAACCGAAAAAGTCTGTCAACTTTTTCTGAAATTGCTTTAGAAGAAGCCCAGCTTGTTGGGGTTGTAGCTGACCAGCATGTTCTTGGTCTGCTGATAATGGTCCAGCATCATCTTGTGGGTCTCGCGCCCGATGCCCGACTGCTTGTAGCCACCAAAGGCTGCATGCGCCGGATAGGCGTGGTAGTTGTTCACCCAGACCCGGCCTGCTTCAATCGCGCGGCCGAAGCGATAGGCGCGGGTGCCGTCGCGGGTCCAGACCCCTGCACCAAGGCCATACATGGTGTCATTGGCGATCGCCAGCGCCTCGGCCTCGTCCTTGAAGGTCGTGACCGAAACCACCGGGCCAAAGATTTCCTCCTGAAAGACGCGCATCTTGTTGTGGCCTTTCAGGATTGTCGGTTCGATGTAATAGCCGCCGGACAGATCACCATCCAGATGCTTGGCCTTGCCGCCGGTCAGCACTTCGGCACCTTCTTCGACACCGATTGTGAAATAGGACATGATCTTATCATGCTGCTGCTTGCTGGCCTGCGCGCCAACCATCGTGGAAAGTTCGCGCGGATCACCCTGCTGAATGGCCTGCACCCGCGCGATGCAGCGCGCGATGAACTCTTCATAGATGTCTTCCTGGATCAGCGCGCGCGAGGGGCAGGTGCAGACCTCGCCCTGGTTGAAGGCAAACAGCACGAAGCCCTCGACCGCCTTGTCAAGGAAAGCGTCATCCTCTGCCATGATATCCTTGAAGAAGATGTTTGGCGACTTGCCGCCCAGTTCCAGCGTGACCGGGATCAGGTTGACGGTCGCCGCTTCCATGATCTTGCGCCCTGTCGCGGTCGAGCCGGTAAAGGCGATCTTGGCGATACGGTTCGAGCGTGCCAGCGCATCGCCTGCCTCGGCCCCCAGACCATTGACGATGTTCAGAACCCCGTCAGGCAGCAGGTCGGCAATCAGCTCTGCCAGCACAAGAATGGCAGCCGGGGTCTGCTCGGCAGGTTTCAGCACGATGCAGTTGCCCGCAGCCAGCGCCGGTGCCAGCTTCCACGCCGCCATCAGGATAGAGAAATTCCACGGGATGATCTGGCCGACAACGCCCAACGGTTCGTGGAAATGATAGGCAACCGTGTCATTGTCGATTTCTGACATGGTGCCTTCCTGTGCCCGCAGCGTGCCCGCAAAATACCGGAAGTGATCGACGGCAAGCGGAATATCCGCGGCGGTCGTCTCGCGGATGGGTTTGCCGTTGTCCCAGGTCTCGGCCGCGGCGATAAGGTCAAGGTTTTCCTCGATCCGGTCGGCAATCTTCAGCAGGATGTTCGACCGTTCCGCCACCGAAGTCTTGCCCCAGGCGTCTTTTGCAGCATGGGCCGCGTCCAGCGCCAGATCGATATCCGCCGCATCCGAACGCGGCACTTCGCAGACCTTCTGGCCTGTAATTGGCGTAATATTGTCCATGTAGCGCCCCGCGACAGGGGCAACGAACTTGCCGCCGATGAAATTGTCGTAACGCGCCTTGAAGGGTGATTGGGTGCGGAAATCCGCCTGGCTTATCTGGTTCATGGTCTTCCTCCGAAAAAACCGCCTCCTCTTGGCGGCTGGTGATGATTGCCACGCCTTGCGCGGCGTGACAGGTTCAGGATGGCCCGAAAAGCGGACCCGTTGCCTGCAACCAGACAACACCGGAAGACCCAAGCAATCAATTCGACCAAAGGATGAGGAAGAACCCGTGGGGGCGGCGACGCGCACAGCCCCCATGACACTCTGCGCGGGGGAAACGACCCCTCAGTCGTCAGCGTAATCCTGCCGCAGCCAATAGCTGACATCACCGCGTTCGGCCTGTGCCAGCGTTATGCCGCTCTGGGCCGAAACCTGGCGCAACAAACGCTGCAACCGACGCAGTGACAATGGTTTGCGTAGCAGCAGCACGGCATGGTCGGTGGCTTCCTGAACCAGAGCCGGGTCATGATTGGCCGTGATCAGCACGGCCGGAATGGCACCATGCTGCATGCGCAGATCTGCGATCAGCTCCAGCCCGTTGGCGCCGTCGTCAAGCTGATAATCGGCCAGGATGATGTCAGGCGGCACCCCCAGATCGGCAATCAGCGCCTGCGCTTCCTGAGGTGTTGCAGCTTCGACCGGGCTTGTGCCCCAGCCTTCCAGCACTGCTGTCATGCCTTGGCGCACCCTTGTGTCATTTTCGACGACCAGTACCAGCAGCCCTTCCAGCGCGTCATGGATATTTCCGTCGGGGGCGCGGATGTCGCTGCGCGCCGGATGCGGCGCTGCCACAGGCACCGTGACACTGAAGACAGTGCCGTGCCCAAAGGTCGAGCGCAGCGCCAGCGGATGGCCCAGCAACGCGCAGGCCTGTTCGACAATCGCCAGCCCCAGCCCCATGCCGCTATCGCCGCGCGCAGAATCCAGCCGGGTAAACTCCTTGAAGATCTCCGACAGCTTGTCTTCGGGAATACCGGGGCCGGTATCCCAGACCTCCAGGCGCAGATCGCTGCCTTTTCGGCGCACCCCAAGCAGCACACGCCCTTGCCGGGTGTAGCGCAAGGCATTGGACAGCAAATTCTGAAGAACGCGCTTAAGATATACGGGATCAGAGCGGACATACGCATTTGTGTCGCGCACCCGCAGATCAAGTCCGCGCTCCTTTGCCATCGGCGCGAATTCTTCGCGCAACCGGTCAAGCAGCGCGCCAAGGGAGATGGTTTCGGGCTTTGCCTTCGCCACGCCGATATCGAATTTCGAAATATCCAGCAGCGCGCCCAGGATCTGCTCGACCGAGCCGAAGGCCGAATTGATCCGCTCGATCAGACGCGCCTGCGCGGGCGGGTGGTCCATCGCTGACAGCGAAGAAAGAAACAGCTTGGCGGCGTTAAGCGGTTGCAGCAGATCATGGCTGGCAGAGGCCACGAAACGCGATTTCGAGGCATTGGCGCGCTCGGCCTCGTCGCGGGCGGATTCCAGCTCCAGCGTGCGGGCGCGCACGCGCGCCTCCAGCGTCTCGTTCAGGCGGTGCATCTCGTCAATGGCGCGGCGTTCCTTGGTCAGGTCATTGAACGAGATCACGAAGCCCTGATCCGGCATCGCCTGCGCGAACAGATCCAGAATGGCACCATCATCTTGCTTGATTTCCAGCCGCAGCGGCGCGCGCTCGGGCGGGCCGTTGACCCAGTCGGTCAGCGTGGCGCGAATATTGCTGCGCCCCAATTGCCGCCGCCGCATCAGACTGTTAAGGATCGCCGAAAAGGGCGCGCCGGTCGTCAGCAACTCTACCGGCGGCGCGAACAACTCGCGCAGGCGGCGATTCCAGCCCGCAAGCCGGGCCTTGGCGTCAAAGATCATCACGCCCTGATCGATATGATCCAGCGTCGCGCGCACCATCTGCGCCTGTTCATCCAGCAGCTTGGTGCGTTCCTCGCGGGCCAGACGCACCATGCCGGTCACATCGGTCTGGGTAACAGCGGTGCCGCCCGAATTCATCCGCTGTTCCGAAACCTGCAACCACTGATCCTTGACCAGCGACACCATGAAATTCACGTCACGCCGCCTGTGGTTTTCCAGCCGCTGCGCCACCCAGACCCGCCGCGCGGACGCATCGACCAGGTTAAGGCTGGGGCTTTCCGAGAGCAGCCGAACATAGTCGCGAAAGGAAAGCCCCGTGCCGATCCGGCTTCGCACATCCGGCAGATCCGCGCAGAAGCGCGAATTCCACATGATCAGACGGTCCTGCGCGTCAAACATGGCGAAACCTTCGAACATCGCCTCCAACGCGTCGGCGAGAGCATTGCGCGCGGCCACGGCATCACGTTCTGCCTGCGACAGCCGCGCATTGGTGATGCGCAGCTTGTCAAGCGTCTCTGCCAGATCGCGGGTGCGGGTGCGGATCTGACTTTCCAGCGCGACAACATGGCCGAGCTGCGCCACTGATCGTGTCGCACCCTGAGTCATGCGCTCGGAGCGATCCATCAGCGCGCGCAGGATAGCGTGCAGACGCCGGTTCTCTTCCTCAAGGCTCAGATTCTGGGATAGCAACTCTTCAGACATCCGCCCCCTCTTGAACGGAATGCACGTAATCGGATGCAGAGAATTCATCCGTGTCATCCTCTGGCGGGTAGAATGCCAGCCCGGTGAAGGTCTGGTTCACATGCAACAGGTTGAACTGTTCGCCATAGGTGTTGAAGCCCGTCACCCCGAAGCGTTCAAGAAGCGCCGAGATGCGCTGTGTCTTCTGGCTGTGCTCGGCCTCGATCCGGCGCAGGATGCAATCGCAGGCAAGTATCGCGGGCATGGCGCCATCTTGCGCAAGGCGCGTCAATTCGCGTTCCAGATGCGCTTCCAGATCCACCCCCTTCGCCAGTCGCAGCACCATGCCCGACTCGATGGCAGAGAAAAAGCGCAGCGTGCCATCGGCCTCGACCCGCTGGATCGCCAGAACATGGTGATCATCGCCGATCTTGGAAACCACCGGATAGGCCGCGAATATGAATGGCGAAAGCTGTTCGGGATCCTTGCCCAGAATGCGGGCATATTCCGGCCCCGCGGGCATGCCATTGATCCCATGCACAAGGCGCGTTTCGGGGTTGGCATCGGTCACAACCATGCGCTGATCGGTGGGTTCCAGATGATCAAAGCGGAAGGCCGTGACGCGGCAGGGTGTACGCAACACCGCCAGAACGGCGGCATCGCTCATGAAGCGGCCCTGATGCATAACATGGGTCTTGCCAAAGCGCAGCCCATCCCCGGCCGAGCCACCGATCAGCGGGCTTTGGCCCAAAGCCTCTGACAATGCCCATGCAAGGCGATCTTCCATCAGCGACAATCCATCGCTGAGCAGGAACGCCACCTCATTGGCCCAGTCAGCGGTGGAAAACGTGACCTTGGCGCGCAATTCGAAGGCAAGGTCACGCGCGCGAACAGGGTCGAAGCGGCTAAGGTCGGGGATATATCCGGTTGCCACACGAAACAGGCTGCGCGGCAGACCAAAGGCCACGATATGCCCTGACAGATAGCCGCCCGCACCGATTTCACCCGCTGTGGTGCAGCCGATCACATGCGTTTGCGGCTTGATCTGCAAACATGCGGCCTCGATCGCATTCAGGTCATGCCCCTCGCCGATGAACAGGATCAGCAGCGCCAGCGATTTCGGGTCAATCTGCGCCAGCACCTCGGTGATCGCTGCAGCAGTGTCAGGGTTGTCGGACTGGGACCGCACTATCAGTGCGCTGGACAATGGCATCCGCTGGCCCCTCCCCTGGCTGTCGGACTATGTGAAACGAAGTTTATCCCAATCCGCGGTCAACGCAAACCGGCATGATGTCCGCGCCCCCTGGTCAGGATGGATGCTGATCGCGCAAGATCTGCGCAAAGCTTGCCGAATTGGCGATACGCGCAGCCTGAGTGCGGCTTTGCGCACCAAGCTTGCGCAATATCGCCGTCACATGCGCCTTCACCGTGGTTTCCGAAATCGACAATTCATAGGCGATCTGCTTGTTCAACAGCCCCTCGCAGATCAGCGCCAGAATGCGGGCCTGTTGCGGGGTAAGGTCGGACAGGCGGTCAATTGCACCATGTTCTGCTTCTGACGGATTGTCTCTGGCCGGGGGCGTATAGCCTTCGGGCAGATAGGTGCCGCCCTGCACGGCCGCACGGATTGCCGTGACAAACACGGCGCCGGGGCTGTGCTTGGGCACGAAACCTGCCGCACCTGCATGCAGAACCGCAGTTATGATACGATCCTCGGACATTGAAGAGACCACAATCACAGGCACGCCGGGCGCACAATTGCGCAGTCGCGCCAAACCGTCCAGCCCGGCAACATCGGGCAGGTTCAGATCCAGCACGATGGCATCTGGATCGAGCCCGTCGCGCAATTGCGTCAACCCCGCTTCCAGGGTGCTGGCGGTCTTGATGACATCAACGCCGATGGCTTCGGACAATGTCATCTGAAGCGCTTCGCAAAACAGCGGGTGGTCATCTATCACGAGTATCATATCCTCCCCTTTCCTGATGACCGCATCCATAGTTATCAGTGCTTCGCGCATATTGAACCTGCAAACTTAAAATATCTGCCATCCCATCCTGAACAGCAGAATACCCGTTTCGCGCGCAAATGCCTTCCCCTTCTTAGGTCGCATATGCGCGGTGCAAGAGGGCGTTGCGCTCATTTGCATCCGCGCGCCGCTCTCTATCGTGTTGATTTCGCATGTTCGGGCAGTTCAAACCGGTAACCACTTTTTAGCAACATGCCTTAACGCATCAACCCCTCGACTTCCGGTGCAGCCACGAACCACCAGTTTCGACGCGGCCCGGCCATGACATTGGGGTAGTAAAGTGTTCAGTTCCGGCATCTGGTGGATCGGATCGACGATGAATCTGTCTGGCCCTGATGTCCAGACCACGAAAGGCTGCTGGCGGAAGCGCGCTCGATCAATGCAAGAGCATACGCCCAACAGCACGAAAAAGCCCCGCCGCAGCTGGAAATCGAACAGTGAGACATGGGAACGGCATACTAGATGTAGTATGTTGCGCCGTGCCATTTATTGGTCTGCCCCCATCGCATGGGCAATGCGCTAAGACTACCACAAGACCGAATGCCGCATCCAGTCCGCCGGGTTGGTTTCCCACGTCCAGTTGCCACCTCCCCAATTGGGATCGCCTTGGCGAAACTGCATGACAGGGGTAGCGGAGTGAGTCCGTCAGTATACCGACATCATAGGCCATGACCGCTTAGGCGAGCTTGAAGGTGGAGGCGGGTATCACGCGGCTGTTGCAGTCACCTTCCTCAATAAGGGTATTGCCAGTCAGTACATCGGATACAAGGGTGCACACCACACTTGCGCAGCTGGCTGAAGGCAGACCGATTGCCAGCAGAATAGCGGTGAAAGCGTGAACGCGTTTCATGCCCGATCTCCCGTATCTCTCAGTCATCGCAGTGGAAAGGAAGAAAGGACCCCGCCATCCCTTCTGCAACGGCCATCAGCGACAGTATGTCCGCAAGCGCCAGTTCAGCCTCTGAACGAGGACACACCCGACGCCGATCAAGACAGCCGGTTTCAAGAAAGGCGATATGGTCTGCCACGAATTGCTCGGAGACACCTTCGAGCATGCTCGAGTGCCCGAGGTGATTCCAAGCTTCGGTGTACAGGATGCATTTTTGCTGGGTCCATGATTCAACGTCTTGAGCAAAGCCATGCTGAGGCAAAATGGCTGCGAGGCTTGTTAAGGGCTGTTGACGTTCAGGATTCACTCGGACGCTGCATTTGCGCAACGTGGGGCAGGTAGCACATGCCAAGGTAGAATGACAAGCACGCACCCACGCATATCCGCACGGCTGCACACACGCACAGCTGCACACACGCACGCACGCAAACACCCACGCTGCCACACACCCGCGCGAGCACGCACCCGCCCACGCACCCACACACAAACACATGATAACAAACAGAAATAATGAGCGCCTGCGACCCATTCCGATTGACACCGCGTTGTGCGGCGCCTAGTCAAAGGGAAGAATGATGTGAGTGTTTGGCAGGAAATGGATATTGACTACACACAACACAAACGCGCGTGACAAGACGTTGGGCAAGCCCCGCCTGACGCCTGCGCAGCGCCAGGCGATTGCACAGGCGCGGGCGCAGGGGACCGCGACCAAAGTGCTGGCCGCGCGCTATGGCGTGTCGGTGCAGACCATCCGCAACATTGCCCGCGGGGTGCAGATGGCGCGTGCGCAGGCCCGGTCCGAGACGGCGACTGTGACTGCGCGGGTGCCAGTTGCGGATATCCGGGCCTTTGATGCGCTGATCGCGCGGCTGGGGAGTGATCAAAGATCGACAGTGCTGCGCGCTTTCATCCGCCATCCTGCCGGATATCTCGGTGCCGATGCGGAGCTGGCCGAGGGCATCCGCGCGCTGCGCCGCGAATTGTCGGCGATTGGCTCGAACCTCAACCAGATTTCGCGGCGGTTGAATGATCCTCGGCTGTTGCCAGAGGCGCGCAAGCTCAGCCGGCGCGAGGTCGAAGTGCTGCGCGCAACGCATGCTGCCGTCACCCGATCGCGCGATCATCTGGCCGTGCTGATCGGGGCCAAGGCGCGCGGGCGCGATGCGGCTTTCCGGGCCATCGTGGGCGATGCGATGGCAGGGGATGCAACCCCGGAGGCGGCACATGTCGGCTAGGCCAGATGCCGTGAGCGCGGCCATGGGCACGCTGTTCGACGAGGGTTGGACACGGGGCCCGGGCGGGCGCGGCGATGAGCCTGCGCCAAAGTCCTTTGGCCGCCGCGGGGGTGGGACCCGCAGCTATCAGCATATGGCGCGCGCGGCCGCGGGGAACCGGGCGGTGGTGGTCAAGCTGGTGCGCGGGGGCGGGTGTCATGACAGCCGCCAGCTGGGCAATCAGCTGGAATACCTGACCGGCAAGGCAGACCGGGTGTTTGACTCCATGGGCACCTATGAGCAGCGCGGGCCGCTTTCCGGGG
>JAFIEF010000118.1 GCA_020832655.1 Paracoccaceae bacterium | reverse complement strand
CTGCGGCGTAAATGTCGTTCACCTTCAGGCAGACCAGATCGCAACCCCGGAGTTTACTGTCGACGGCCATATTGAACAGAGCGAGATCACGCCTGTCGTCCGCCATTTCCAGACGGACACGGATGGACCAGACATGCTTGGGCAGAAGTGGGCGCTTCTGGCCAATGATGCGCCCCTTGTTCCAGGGGGCACGCGTGGGACGAAGGGCGGGTAAGGTTTCGATGGACATGGTTTCTCTCCTGTCCTCCAAACCCGCCACGTCCTCGGCTGGGCCGACAGTGCAGCGTAACATCGACCGCCGTTGCTGTGCTGATTCTTCGTATCGGGCGGACTGCGGACTGTGACCTTGCAGCAATGCATGCGCGGCATTTGTTAAAAGCTGCCAGTCGCGATGTTGGCCTTGCTTCGTGGCAATCGGCTTGTAGGCGCCGCTTGCAATGCACCAGGAACCCGGAAGTCCTTCCGACAGGAGTGCGCCAATCGCACCGCTGGTATCGAGTGATGGCTTCGCTCAGAAGCCTGGCACAGCTTCGTGCTTCTGCCGAAATCCGACGGCTCACAGCGCAGCGCACCCGCAAAGCTGAAGACGCTCAATACTTCGTTACCTTAAATCGCTATTGTATCTCTCGAATCGAATGAGGAACAAGGAATTTGGATGCCAGAAGGAAGCTCGGACCTCGCTGCTGAAAGTAGCATCCTGAAGCTGATCGTGGCATCGGAAGGCCTTCTGATGGCCTGGGATTTTGACGGTACGATAAGGCAACTGAGCTGCGGGTGGCACCATGTACTGGGCTGGCGCAGGGACGAGATGATCGGACGCCGCACCGTCGACCTCGTCCACCCTGACGACGCGGCGGCGATGCACAGGGCTATTGAAAACGCATCTCAGAGTGAGTCGATAGCACGCTTCAGCAATCGGTTCGCCTGCAAGGGGGGCGGATGGCAACGGCTTGAGTGGTGCGCGGTGACCTGCGAGCAGGATGGCTTGATCTATGCTTCGGTGCGTGCAACCCGCGACGAAGACACCGATATTGTCAAGATCATGCATCGCAATGCCGAGGTCGAGGCGATTTCCGGGGTGGGCAGCTATGAGGTCGATCTGCTGACGGGCGACAACTACTGGTCGCCGGTGACTTGCGCCATTCATGACCTGCCGGCGGATGAACCGCCAACAATGGACAAGGCGCTGTGCTTCTACCCGCCCGAAGCACGCGCAGTCCTTGATCCCGCGCTGACAGCTGTGCAGGAAGATGGCACGCCCTATGATCTGGAACTGCCCTTCATTACCGCCAAGGGTCGCAGGCTGTGGGTGCGCACCACGGGGGCGGCGGAAATCCGCGAAGGCAAGGTGGTGCGCTTCTATGGCACTTTCGAGGACATCACCGAGCGGCGCGAGGATCGCGACCGCCTGTCCGATTTTGCCGATATCGTCGAGCTGGCGCATGACGGCATCTGGGTGATCGATTTAAAAGGCCACACCAGCTACGCCAACCCGCGCATGGCCGAGATGCTGGGCCTGTCGGTCGAGGCCATGATCGGGCGCCCCTTCACCGACTTCATGGATGCGGGATGGCGCGAGACGGCGCAGGCCCTCTTTGCGGAGCGCGCAGCCGGTGCTGCCGAGCGCGATGATTTCCGCCTTCAACGCACCGATGGCACCCCGATCTGGGTCAGCATGTCGGCCCGCCCGCGCATGGATGCGGGGGGCGAGATGGTCTCGGCCATCGTCATGGTCACCGACATCACCGCGCGCAAGGCCCAGGAGGAGGAGTTGCAGAACACCCGCGCGCGGCTGCAGGCGACCTTCGACGCGCTGCCCGACACCCTGCTGGAGGTCGATGCCGAAGGGCGTTTCACCGCCGCTCACAGAGGGCGCAGCGACCGCTTCATCATGCCGCTGGATGCCTTTCTCGGCCGCACCCCTGAAGAGGTGCTGCCACCCGAACTCGCCGCCCTCGCCCGCCGCGCAATGGCGGGCGCCGCGCAATCGGGATGGGTTGGCGGGCTGCGCTATCGCATGGACATGCCCGACGGGCCCGGCTGGTTCGAACTGTCCGCCGCGCAGAGAACGACCGGGCATCAGGGGGCCACGACCGGGTTCGTTTCCGTGATCCGCGACATCACCGAGCGGGTGGAGGCCGAGGAAGGACTGCGCGAACGCGAGGCACTTTACAGCGCATTGGTGGAGCTTTCACCGATCGGCATCGCGCTCAACGACATGGAGACCGGCGCTTTTCTGGACCTCAACCCGGCGCTGCTGACCGCCACCGGCTACACCCGCGCTGAGTTCACCGCGCTCAGCTATTGGGATGTCACGCCGCAGGAATATGCCGAAGCCGAGGCGCTGGCACTGGCTGACCTGCGCGACACCGGCCGCTATGGGCCGTTCGAAAAGCACTATATCCGCAAGGACGGCACACGCTATCCGGTGCGTTTGCGCGGAATGCGGGTGACAGGCCGAGACGGGCGTGACCTTATCTGGAGCCTGGTCGAGGATATTTCGGACGAGCGTACGCAGCGCGCGGAGGTTGAGCGGCTGGGCGATGTCGCGCGCTTTACCAATAACCTTGTCGTCATCGCTGATCGCGAAGGTTTGATCGAGTGGGTCAACCCGGCCTTCGAAGCGCGCACCGGTTGGCTGCTGCACGAGGTGCGGGGACGCGCGCCGGGCAGCTTCCTGCAATCCGAGCAGACTGACCCTGCAACAATCGCCCGTATCGCTCAGGCTCTGCGCGCGGTCGCGCCGGTCGAGGTCGATATTCTGAACCGCAGCAAATCGGGGCAGGACTACTGGTTGCGGCTGGAAATCCAGCCCCGCCATGACAAACATGGGCGGCATATCGGCTTTATCGCTGTCGAGACCGACATCACCGAATACAAGCGTCATCAGGATATCATGGCGGTCGTGGCCGATTTCTCACGCCGATTGCTACACAGTGATGACCTTGACAGCGAACGCAACCGGATGCTGGCCGAGGCCGGACAGGTCGCTGGTGTCAATCGCGCCTATGCCTTCATGCTCGACTCACCGGTCAGAATCGGCGATATGCAGGCCGACTGGATTGCCTCGCAGGTATTCGAGTGGTGCGATGGCAGTGCCGAGCCACAGATCAACAATCCGGACCTCCAGAATGTGAACATGCACGAGAGCGGCCTGCACCGTTTTTCAGAGTGCTTTGCCAAGGGCGCGCCCTTCGTGCTTGAGTCACCCGAGCAGATGACGGAGGGCGAACGCCGCCTTTTACTTCCCCAGAGGATTGCGGCCTTGTGCTGTTACCCGATCATCACGGATGGGCGCTGCGTCGGTTTCTTTGGCTTCGATATCTGCAGCGCGCCGGATGCTGCGTCCTTTGCGGGCTGGTCACCAGAGGTCATGGACGCCTTGTCAACCACCGCAAACAACTATGCCAGTGCGCTGGAACGACAGACAGGGCAGACGACGCTGGTGGCCGCTGTCAACGCGCTGAAGGACGGGTTCGTCCAGTTCGACGCCGATGAGCGCCTCGTGCTGGCCAACCGGCGCTACCGCGAGCTGCATGCCGCCAATGCGCAAGCCATCGTCAAGGGCGCGCGCTTCGAGGACATCCTGCGCTCCGGGCTGAAAAAGGGCTGCTACGCCGATGCCGTGGGCCGCGAAGACGCGTGGTTGCACGAACGTCTGTCCGCTTTCCGGTCCCAGACCCCCATGGTAAACCGGCTCGCAGATGGCACTATCCTGCAAGTCATAGAGCAGCGCACCCCAGATGGTGGGCGCGTTGGATTGCGCGTTGACGTGACCGAGCTGTATCGCGCGCAGGATGCTGCGCGCAGCGCAGGGTCCGAGGCAACCCGCATGCGTCATCAGCTTGTGGATGCGGTCGAAGCGCTTGAGGACGGGTTCCTGCTGTTCGACGCAGAAGATCGGCTAATCCTCGCCAACCAGCGCTACAAGGAAATGTATCCGCTGACGGCGCCGGCAGTCGTGCCCGGGGCAAGTTTCGAAGACATCCTGCGCCATGCCGTGGTGGCCGGCGAAATCATCGACCCCAAGGGGCGCGATCCCGAAACTTGGATACGCGACGCGCTGGAACGGCGCAAGCAACCGCATGCCAAGGTGGTCGAGACCTTTGCCGACGGCACCAGGATCCAGATCCGCGATACGGTGACGCGCGAAGGCGGGCGCGTGGGGCTGCGCGTGGATGTGACCGAGCTGATGCAGGCCAGAGAACACGCCGAAACTGCCGAGGCCGACGCAGCCCGTGCGCGCGCTCAAATGGTCAATGCGGTCGAAGCTTTGCCTGATGGATTCCTGTATTTCGACTCCGACCAGCGCCTGGTGCTGTGCAACGAAAGTCATCGCCGCCTTTTCGACGATGGCGAGGCGATTTTTCGCACTGGGACCAGCTATACCGATATCCTGCGGGCTGTTGTCGCCTCGGGGCACGTTTCCAAGGCAGTGGGTCGCGAGGACGAATGGATGGCCGAGCAATTGGCGATGCTGCACGAAACGGAGCAAACCGAGGAAGAAGTCGAACTCACCGATGGGCGCGTGTTTCGCATGCTGGAGCACCGCACCCCGGATGGCGGCATGGTAGCGCTGCGTACTGACATCACGGCCCTCAGCCAGACGCGCCGGCGGTTGCAGGCGATCATCGAGGGGGCCGGGGCCGGGACATGGGAATGGGACCTTGACACGGGCGCGACCGAGATCAATGCGCGCTGGGCCGGCATGCTGGGCTATGATCTCGCCGAGTTGACGCCGATGCATGTCAGGGACTGGCTGGCGCTGATCCATCCAGAGGACTTTCCCAAGTCAGACCCGCTTGTGCGCAAGGTCATCAGTGGCGAAGCACAGGTCTATCACGCCGAATTCAGGATGCGCCACAAGGATGGCCACTGGGTCTGGATTCAGTCCCGTGGACGGGTATCGCGCTGGACTGCGGACGGCAACGCGCAAGTTATGTCAGGGGTGCATCTCGATATCTCGGCGGTGAAGGCGGCCGAGCAGGAAGCCGCCCGGGCGCGCGCGCAACTGCTCGGCGCCATCGACGCGCTCGATGATGGCTTTGTCATGTATGACGCGGATGATCGGCTGGTGCTGGCCAATCGGCGCTACCGAGAGTTCTATGCCGCAAGTGCGCCTGCCATGACCGAAGGCATGCGCTTCGAGGATATCCTGCGCCATGGCCTGGAATGCGGACAATATGCAGAAGCGATTGGTCGCGAGGAGGAGTGGCTGCAGGCGCGGCTGTCTGCACACAGGGCACAGCGCCCTGTTCAGCAGACCCTGTCGGATGGTCGCGTGCTGCAGGTTGTCGAACGCGAGACCGCGGATGGCGGCCGTGTCGGGCTGCGCGTAGATATCACCGATCTGATCAACGCCCGCGAAGCGGCCGAGGCGGCAAGCCGTGCGAAGTCCGAGTTTCTGGCAAATATGAGCCACGAAATTCGCACCCCGCTCAATGGTGTTCTGGGCATGGCCGATATCATGAGGGAAACGCATCTCGACGATGACCAGCGGACCATGCTGGACACCATCCGCGAGTCCGGCTGGAGCCTGCTGGCCCTGCTCAACGACATCCTGGACCTGGCGCGCGTCGAATCCGGAAAACTCGCGCTTGAACACAAACCGTTCGAACTGTCCGACCTGATCGAGCGGCTGGCGGCACTGCATGGCCCGAACGCACGCGCCAAGGGGATCGCGTTTGACGTCCTCCAATCGGCCATGTCCGGCAACGCGCGCTTGGGGGATGAAACCCGCGTCATGCAGGTTTTGCACAACCTGATCGGCAATGCCGTCAAGTTCACGGAGCATGGCACTGTCACATTAGAAGTGCATGCCAATGATCTGGCGCAGTTGCGCTTCATCATCCGTGACACCGGCATCGGCATGTCGCCAGAACAACTGACTCATATATTCGGCGCCTTTGAGCAGGCCGAAGCAGGGACTGCCCGCCGCTTCGGCGGCAGCGGTTTGGGCATGACAATCGTGCGCAAGCTCCTTGACCTTATGGATGGCAGAATCCGGATCGACAGCACGCCAGGCCAGGGCACCGTCGTCGAGGTCCTTGCCCCATTGCAAGCCGTCACTGACCCGAAAGCCCCCACAGAGGAACTGCCAACCGACAGTAATAGCAATGGCACAGATATTGTCGGTCTGCGCGGTCGCCGGGTTCTGGTCGCTGATGACAATGCCACCAACCGCAAGATCCTGGCGGTGATGCTCGCAAAGCTCGGTCTGGACGCCGTATTCGCCGAAAATGGTGCCGAGGCCTGTGACCTGTGGCGCGCGCAAACCTTTGACCTGATGCTGCTCGATATCTCTATGCCGGTCATGGACGGGATCGAGGCGTTTCGTGTCATGCAGACCGAGGCGCGGACTTCAGGCAGACCTTTGCCAGTTGCAGTGGCAGCAACCGCCAATGTCATGACTAATCATATCGCGCAATATCGCGACGAAGGCTTTACTGCCACGCTGGCCAAACCGATACGCCGCCAGCACCTGGAAGAGCTCCTGACGCAGTTATTAGCGGCCGAAAGAGAAGACCGCGCGACAATAGACACGTGATCAACACGGCGTCCCGACCGTTTTGAAAGGCAGCAAAAGGTAGGTTCGTGTACAGCTTTTGCAAAGGTCTGAAGCGACAGCCTTCACACTTTCTTCAGCGGCTGCGAGAACAAAACCGCTCCGCCACAAGACGACTGCTTGTCACCAGAACAATACCTCGGAACATGCAGCATCCTAGACGATCACCAGCAGAAGTCGCCAGCTGCAATACGCTGCGCTTTTCCTGAATGGCCGCTTCGGTGAACACTTGGCGACAGACCGACCGGCGGCTCAGGGCCGGGTATGTCGATGTCAGGTTCCGACAGGGCAGTCGGCGGAGATCTGACCGGTGCAGGCGCGGCGATGCCCCAACAGGACCAGCAGAAAACCGCGATCCGCTGAGCCTGAAACGTGCAGCATCGGAAAGCACTGTTCCAGTTACCAAAAGCCTATGCTGCTACATCCGCGCCAGTTCTTCGGCCAGGATCCCCTGAACCAGACGAATTCGGGGGCTGGAATGCATCTCCGCATGGGTGACAAGCCAGATCGGCACGGTTATCCGCGCAGTGCCCACCAGCAACCGTGTCACCCCCGGCGTGCGATCGGCGATCTCGCGCAACATGGGGGCAACCCCCATCCCGCGCCTGACCATTTCCCAGACTACGACCGATGAATTCGCAACCAACCGGAAATCGTCAGGCTCGACGGGGATACCGATGTCCTGAAGATACCGGGCAAAACGTGCCGTGTCTTCCAGCGCGATAAGCCCCGCGGCGGACAGTTCGGCGGGCTGTAACGGCACGATGTTCCGGGCAATCCAGTCGTTCGATGCATAGAAATAAGCTTCGGTATCCCGGACATGTTGTCCTATCAGGCCGGGACGGTTTGGGGCCACATGCCGGATCGCGATGTCGGCGTCGCGCCGGTGCAGGTTGCTCAACTCGTTGGATGCGACAATGGCTATGGTGATCAGCGGGGCTTCCTTTCTGATGCGTTCGATCATCGCCGGCAGGATATACGCGGAATAGGTGTCGGTGGCCGAGATCGACACCTTGCCGCTGATCTCCTGCACCCGGCCACTGGCCGTGAGCGCCACCAGATCGACCGTGTCCGCCATCACGCCGATACGCGCAAGCAACTCCGCCCCGATCTGCGACAACACAAGCTTGCGCCCCACGCGATCGAACAGCGCCACGCCCAAAGCGGCCTCGAGCGCCGCAACCTGTCGCGACAGCGTGGGCTGCGTCAGGCCAAGCTGTCGTGCGGCAGCCGATAGCGAGCCGGCCGTCGCCGTGGCGTGAAAGGCGCGGATATGGTTCCAGTCCATCGCGGTCATGCATTCACGCATATCATACTTTCATTTTTCGGCAATTTCCATCTTCTGTGTATATGCTATGCCACACCGCAAAGGAGCTTTCATCATGACCGAAGCAAGCGACGTGCGTTTCTGGGATCTTGCCGCAAGGAAGTATGCCAAATCAAAGCTCGCCGATCAGGGCGGATACGAGCGCACGCTGGAACGGACCCGCGCCCTATTGAAACCGGGCGACCGCGTGTTGGAACTGGGGTGTGGCACCGGAACCACCGCGCTCCGACTTGCAGGGGCCGTTCAAAGCTACCTTGCCACGGATATTTCTCCTGAAATGATCGCGATCGCGGATGAGAAGCACGCCGCCGGTACCATCCCGGGGCTGACGTTTCGCGCGGACACGGCCGATTCCCTGTCCGGGCACGAGACACCGTTCAATGCCGTGCTCGCCTTCAACTATCTGCATCTGGTGCGGGACCTGCCTGACACTTTGCGTCGCATCCACAGCGTGCTCGCACCCGACGGATTGTTCATTTCCAAGACCCCCTGCGTCGGCGACATGAACCTGATGATCCGGCGGGTCTTGCTGCCTGCGATGCGTGCCGTCGGAAAGGCGCCGCATGTCCTGGTCTTTCGTAAGGCGGCGTTGAGCGAGCAGTTCCGCGCTGCGGGCTTCGACATCCTCGCGAGTGAGAGCCACGCAACCAAAGACAGAGACATCCGGTCCTACATCGTGGCGCGCCGGCAATGATGTTAGCCGAAGGCGCAGTCGCGCCATGAGGAGCCGGCAGGCGCATGGCGGCTCTGTGCCGCTTCACCGACTAGATCCGCTGGGAAATGCTGCAGCAAGGATGAAAGGCCGCAATTGGGCAACGCCGCAGTGCTGCTGAACGGCAGTATTGGGCCGGGCATGTCGAGAACCGCGCCCGTGACCCGCGACTTTGCAAACTCTGCTTTCTGCCCCAAGCCGCCGGTCGCGCCGGTCCATGCTGCAGCTGCAGCGACTGTCCGCTTCCACGAACAGCCCGAACCCGGCGGGTTTCCCGCCGGGCCCGAGGGGGAGACCCCGTTCTTTTCAGAACGGGATTTCGTCGTCGCGGTCGACCAGCTCGGGGTTTTCGTTCACGGCCGATTTCGGGCGGCTGAGGAAATCAACCTTCTCGGCGATGATCTCGCAGCCGTAGCGGTCATTGCCGGCGGCGTCGGTCCATTTCGTGTAGTGGATGCGGCCGTGGACGAGGACCTTCATGCCCTTTTCGCAATGCTCCGCGACCGTCTTGCCGAGACCGTTGAAGCAGGTGATGCGGTGCCATTCGGTGTCCATGACCCGGTAGCCGTTCTCGTCGC
>JAFIEF010000074.1 GCA_020832655.1 Paracoccaceae bacterium | reverse complement strand
AAAAAGTTGACAGACTTTTTCGCTTGCGCGGACCTTCGGTTCGGTTCGAAATTGCTCGACCACGCGAAATCAACAGGGCAGAGAGCAGCGCGCGAATGCAGATGCGCGCAACGCCCTATGGGCGCGTCTGACTATGTCTGCATACTGGCCAGATAAGAGGCGCAGCCCTGCAAGGCGGCGTAGTCATCCTCGACCAGCTTCACCGGGAAGCGCTGCATCACCGCCGACATGCGGCCCATATCGTGAAACACTTCGGCAAAGCCGAACCGTTCCATCCAGGGGGCGAAGGCGCGCGCCACCCCGCCAATCAGATAGATCCCCGCATAGGGCAGGCAGATCAGCGCAAGGCTGGCCGCGCTCTGTGCCAGAAGATGCACATAATGGCGGCCCACCTCCTGCGCCAGCGGGGAACCTGCTTCCAGCTGCGCCATGATGGTTGCAGCATCGACACCGCCATGCTGGCCCGCCATTTCCGCATGGAAGGCATATAGCCGTTCCAGCCCCGCACCTGCCAGCACATCCTCGACCGAGGCCACGCCCCGCCGCGCCACCAGCCAGTCGGCCAGCTGGTAATCCAGCACCCCGCGCAGCGGCAGATGCATATGCCCGGCCTCCGAGGCCGGAACAACATACCCCCCCCGCACAGGATAGACCGGCGCGGCATTGACCCCCGTGCCCAGCCCGATCACCAGCCGCGTATCGCCGCTGGGCTGCCCCGGCAGGATCGGGCGCAGATGGCTGTCGGGCAAGCCCTGCAACGCATGACCCTGCGCTTGCAGGTCATTGAGAAGATGCACCTGCCTTATGCCGCTGGCACGGGCGATTTCCGTCGCATCGACCTGCCAGCCCAGATTGGTCATATCCGCGCGCCGCCCATCCTCTACCAGACCGGCCAGCGCGAAGGCGGCGCAATCGGGCAGGCTGCGCTGCTGCGACAGGTAATCGGCGATGATCGAATCCAGCCCCGGATAATCGGCATTGCGAAACCGCGTCGTCGTGCCCGCGATCAGCGTGCCACGGCGCGCCAGCGCCATGCGGGTATTGGTGCCGCCGGTATCAGCGACCAGTGCCAAAGGTGCATGTGCAATCATCCGCGGCGCCTTTTGTCAGATCATGCGCGCGCCAAGGCGCGTTCGAGCGCGTGATATGACGCTTTGGGGCTGCGCTGCAAGCTCTCAAAACCGGCATCCACCAGCCCGAAGCGCTTTTCAGGACCGCGCGCGCAGGCAGACATCTTCACCGACGCATATCTGCGCCCAGCGCGGGCGCGACCCGGCCCGTTCATTGGCGCAACCGGCCCGTGCTGCTGCCCACGACCAGCGCGGCCTCCATCAGGCAGGTCAGAGGGGGGGCGGCGCGCCCGGTAACAACTTCCAACAGCATATTCGCGGCCTTGCGGCCCGCCTCGCGCACCGAAGAACGTGTCGCGGTAAACAGCGGAACATCGCCGCCATTGGGCAGATAGGACAAGTCATCATCATGGGTGATGACCGACACCTCGCGCCCCAGCGTCAGGCCCAGATCGACCAGCCCGCGCCGCAACCCATAGGCAACCAGCATCGACGAGGTCAGAAACGCCGTGGGCGGGACGGGCTGGCGCATCATCTCTTGCGCGGCGCGATAGCCGAACGGCTCTGTCATCTCGGCCGACCGGATCAGCGCGGGGTCCAGCGCCAGCCCCGCCGCCTGCATCGCGGACTCGTAGCCATTGCGCCTGCGGATGGCGAAATCCATCGTCTCCAGCCCGTTGATCAGTGCAATCCGCTTATGGCCAAGCTCGATCAGGAATTCGGTGGCACGCTGAAAGGCGCGCTTGTTGTTGATGTCCAGCCAGGAATAGGGGCTTGTGACCTCGCTGGTGCGCCCATGCACCATAAACGGGCAGCCAAGCTCGCTCAGCAGGGCCACGCGCGAATCATGATGCCGCGGCGCATGCACCATCAGCCCGTCCACGGTTCCGCGCGCGATCAGGCTGCGATAGGCGTCTTCCTCTGCATCATCAGCAACAACGCTAAGCACCATATCATAGCCCGCGCGGGAATAGCTTTCCCCGGCACCGGCGATGAAATCGGCAAAGATCGGGTTGACGATTTCATGGCTGGTCGACAGCGGAATGACATGCCCGATGGCATGGGCGCGACCCGTTGCCAGACCCTTGGCGCGGGTGTTGGGCTGATACCCTGCCTTGCGGGCGGCAAGCTGCACCCGCTGGCGCGTGGCCTCATTGACTTCCGGGTAGCCGTTCAGCGCGCGGCTGACGGTGGTTGGCGACAGGTCCAGCGCGGCGGCCAGTTCTTTAAGTGTGATGCCCATATTTTGCCCAAACCGTGTTGAATCCAGATCATGTTAAGCGGATTTGTCATTTCGTGAAAAGGGGCTTTCGAAATAAAGAGCATTCTGCACCTGCAAAATGCCGCCCTTAAATCAAGTGCTTTGCTGCAAATTCTGTTGACAGGGGGATGGACATGAGACAGGGTGTTAGCGCCCAAAGCGTTTTGAGAAATTGTTTCAAAGCTGCTGGGAATCTGATCGCCGATTGGTCAGCAATTGTGCACATAACTCAGTCAACCGTGGGAGGATGACAATGAAATCCAAGTTTTACGCAGGTGTTGCGTCGATCGCGCTGCTGGCAGGCAGCGCAGCGGCGCAGGATCTGATCGTCGCGCCGGGCACAGAAGGCTTCAACTGGGAAAGCTTCGACGCTTTTGCTGCCGAACATGATTTTTCCGGCGAAACAGTAACCATTTCCGGCCCCTGGCTGCAGCCGGACCAGACATTCCTGCGCAACACGCTTGCCTATTTCGAAGAGGCAACCGGGGCGACTGTGAACTATTCCGGCTCTGACAGCTTCGAGCAGGATATCGTGATCGCGATTCAGGCGAACTCTGCCCCGAATGTCGCCGTCTTCCCGCAGCCCGGGCTTGCAGCCGATATGGCCGCACGCGGGGCGCTGGCACCGCTGGGCGATGATGTCGCGGACTGGATGCGCGATGGCTACGCCGCGGGGCAGTCCTGGATCGATCTGGGCACCTTCGCCAACCCCCAGGGCGAGGACGAATTCTACGGCTTCTTCTACAAGGTCGATGTGAAGTCGCTGGTGTGGTATTCGCCCGAACAGTTCGACGAGATGGGCTATGACATCCCCGAAACGCTGGAAGACCTGAAGGCGCTGTCGCAACAGATGGTTGATGATGGCGGCACGCCCTGGTGCATCGGGCTGGGGTCGGGCGCTGCCACCGGCTGGCCTGCGACCGACTGGGTCGAAGACATCATGCTGCGCCTGCACGCACCAGAGCTGTATGATGACTGGATCACCAATGACCTGCCCTTCAACTCGCCCGAGGTGATTGAAGCCATCGAAACCTTCGGCATCTTCGCGCAGACGGATGGCTGGGCGCAGGGCGGGCCGGAAGCTGTCGCCACCACCGATTTCCGTGACAGCCCTGCCGGCCTGTTCCAGATCCCGCCCGCTTGCTACATGCACAAGCAGGCCTCGTTCATTCCGGCATTCTTCCCGGAAGGCTCGGTCTATGGTCAAGACTTTGATTTCTTCTACTTCCCGGCCTTTGCAGAGAAGGATCTGGGCGAGCCTGTCATGGGTGCGGGCACGCAGTTCACCATCACCGATGACAGCGACGCCACACGCGGGCTGTTCGAGTTCCTGAAAACCCCGATCGCGCATGAGATCTGGATGGCACAGTCGGGCTTCCTGACCCCCCATCTGGGCGTGAATCTGGATGTTTTCGCAGATGACTCGCTGCGCGCGATGAACGAGATCCTGCTGGACGCCACCACCTTCCGCTTTGATGCATCCGACGTGATGCCGGGCGAGATCGGCGCAGGCGCGTTCTGGACCGGGATGGTCGATTTCGTCACCGGCACCGATGCCGAAACCGTTGCCAACAACGTCCAGGCGCGTTGGGACCAGATGCGCTGAGCATCCGAACCCGAAAACAGGGCCGCTGCGACAGTGGCCCTGTTCTTCGCCGGAAAAGGTAAGTCTTTCGCTATGCTTTTGCGCCCGCTTCCGTGGCGCGGACAAGCTGGCGCGCGAATAAGCGACAGGGGGGAACAGAGATGCCACCAGTCCTTCAGGGGATATTGACGATCATCATCGGGGTGGGGGGCTGCGTGGGCTATTTCTACGCATCGAACCTGATCCTCGACAAGGTGATCTTCCCGGCCAAAGGGCCGAAAGCAGGGATCAACATCAACCGCGCCAACAAGGTGCGCCCGTGGCTGTTCCTGTTTCCGGCAATGTTCGCGCTGGGCCTTTATCTGGCCTATCCGGTGGTGGGGTCGTTCTGGCGCTCGCTGTTCGACCGCTCGGGCGCGAATTTCATCGGGCTGGGCAATTATTTCGACCTGTTTTCCGAATCCACCTTCCGCACGGCGGTGTTCAACAACCTGCTCTGGGTGTTGTTCGTGCCGGCAATGGCGACCTTTCTGGGGCTTCTGGTGGCGCAACTCACCGACCGGCTGAGCTGGGGCAATATCGCCAAATCGCTGATCTTCATGCCGATGGCGATCAGCTTTGTGGGCGCTTCGCTGATCTGGAAATTCGTCTATGCCGCCAATCCCGATATCGGCATCATCAATGCCCTGCGGGATTTCTTCGGCATGCAGACACTGGACCCGCTGCAAGTGCAGTTCTGGAACAATTTCTTCCTGATGTTCATCCTGGTCTGGATCCAGACCGGCTTTGCAATGGTGATCCTGTCAGCCGCGCTGCGCGGCATCCCCGAAGAAACCATCGAAGCGGCGATCATTGATGGCGCGAATGCGTTTCAGATCTTTTTCCAGATCAAGGTGCCGCAGATCATGGGCACGATTGTCGTGGTCTGGACCACGATCACCATTCTTGTGCTGAAGGTGTTCGACATCGTCTACACCATGACCGGCGGCAATTTCGGCACGCATATCCTACCAAGTTACATGATGACCTACATGTTCCGCGATGATGGCCGCGCGACGGCTGTGGCCTTCGTGATCATGCTGCTGGTGCTGCCCGTGATGATCTGGAACATCCGGCAAGCCCGTAAAGAAATGCGCTGAGGGGGACAACAAGATGGACAATATTGCAGGTCAGAACCAGGGCGCCAGGATTGCAGTCAATATCACCGTGATTATTCTGGTGTTGTTGTGGCTGCTGCCGACAATCGGGCTGTTCGTGTCATCCTTCCGCGACCGCGACCAGATTTCCAACTCTGGTTGGTGGTTGTCGCCCTTCTCGGTAGAGCAGAATTTCCGCATTCGGGTGGGCACGGATACCGCGCGCCAGATTGATGGCGTCCATGTGATCGAGGGCAATGCCTTCCGCGCGCCGGAACTGGAACAGGTCTTCGAAGGGCATGAGGGGCAGATCTCTGCCTTTGGCACCCGCGCTGTGGCCCCGGATGAATTCACACCCGGAGAGCGCGTCGAACTGCGTCAGGGCGGGGTTCTGACCGTGGAGGCCGATGGCAGTTTCCGCATCGAGAATACAGAAGAATTCGGGGCGCGCGGCCCGACAATCTATGTCATGGCGCTTAGCCCGCCGCGCTTCACGCTTTTCAACTACAACACTGTGCTTAGCGCCGACGGGATGGACCGGGCCTTCATCAACACCCTGACCGTGGCCATCCCGGCCACGATCATCCCGATCCTGATCGCGGCCTTTGCCGCCTATGCGCTGGCCTGGATGGATTTCCCCGGTCGAGGGCTGTTGATCGCCGCTGTGGTCGGGCTGCTGGTGGTGCCGTTGCAGCTTGCGCTGGTGCCATTGCTATCGCTGCATACCTCGGTCGGGATCGGGCAGAGTTTTCTGGGCATATGGTTGGCCCATACCGGCTTTGGTTTGCCATTGGCGGTCTATCTGCTGCGAAACTATATGGTCGGCCTGCCGCGCGATATCATCGAATCGGCCAAGGTTGATGGCGCGACGGATTTCCAGATCTTCGTGCGCATCATCCTGCCACTCAGCTTCCCGGCGCTGGCCTCTTTCGCCATCTTCCAGTTCCTGTGGACATGGAATGACCTGCTGGTGGCCAAGGTGTTCCTGCCTTCGGGCACGGACAGTCAGGTGATGACGGTCAAGATCGCCGATGACCTTCTGGGGTCGCGCGGGGGCGATTGGGGCATTCTGGCGTCAGCGGCCTTTGTCTCTATCGCGGTCCCGCTGGTCGTCTTCTTCACCATGCAACGCTATCTGGTGCGCGGCCTTCTGGCTGGCTCTGTCAAGTAAAGGAAATCGCAGCGTGTCTGTTCAAGCTCTGTTGCAGCCCGATAACGGGCTGGCGCTGAACCCCGACTGGTGGCGTGGCGCGGTGATCTACCAGATCTATCCGCGCAGCTACCAGGACAGCAATGGCGACGGGATCGGCGATTTGCGCGGCATCATGGAACGGCTGCCCTATATCGCCAGCCTGGGGGTGGATGCGATCTGGGTCAGCCCGTTCTTCACCTCGCCGATGAAGGATTTCGGCTATGACGTGTCGGATTACTGCGATGTCGATCCGATGTTCGGCACGCTGGCCGATTTCGACGCGCTGGTCGGTGCCGCGCATCGGCTGGGGATCAAGGTGCTGATTGATCTGGTGCTGTCGCATTCGTCAGACCAGCACCCCTGGTTCATCGAAAGCCGCTCCAGCCGCGACAATCCGCGCTCCAACTGGTATGTCTGGGCCGATGCAAAGCCTGACGGCACACCGCCCAATAACTGGCTGTCGATCTTCGGGGGGTCGGCCTGGGCCTGGGACGCCACGCGCTGCCAGTATTTCCTGCACAACTTCCTGTCCTCGCAGCCTGATCTGAATTTCCACGAACCCGCCGTGCAGGAAGAGCTGCTGAATATCGCGCGCTTCTGGCTGGAACGCGGGGTCAACGGGTTCCGGCTGGATACGATCAATTTCTATGTCCATGACAAGGAATTGCGCGACAACCCGCCCCTGCCGCCTGAACGGCGCAACGCGAATATCGCACCGGCCGTGAACCCCTATAACCATCAGGAACACCTATACGACAAGAACCGCCCCGAGAATCTGGAATTCCTGCGCCGGTTCCGTGCTGTGCTTGACACCTATGGTGCCGCCGCTGTGGGCGAAGTGGGCGATGCGCAGTTCGGTCTGGAAATTCTTGGCGAATACACATCCGGCAATGACAAGGTGCAGATGTGCTATGCGTTCGAATTCCTGTCCGCTGAAATCCCGTCAGCCGCGCGGGTGGCGGCGGTGCTGCGCCATCTGGATCATGTCGCCCCGGACGGCTGGGCGTGCTGGGCGTTTTCCAACCATGACGTGATGCGCCATATCACACGCTGGAACCTGCCCCCTGCGGCGGCGCGGGCCTATGCCACGCTGATCATGTGCCTGCGCGGTTCGGTCTGCCTGTATCAGGGCGAAGAGCTGGGCCTTCAGGAAGCCGAGTTGCATTTCGAGGATCTGCAAGACCCTTACGGCATCCAGTTCTGGCCCGAATACAAGGGCCGCGACGGCTGCCGCACACCGATGGTCTGGACCCGCGACAACCAGAATGGCGGATTTTCCGACGGGCGGCCCTGGCTGCCTGTGGCGCGCGAACACCTGAACCACGCGGTAGATGCACAGGAACGCGCGCCCGATGCGCTGCTGCATCATTACCGCCGCGCCATCGCGTTCCGGCAGGCGCATCGCGCGCTGTCGCGCGGGGCGCTGAAGGATCTGCATGTCTCAGCCGAGGTGCTGTCCTTCATCCGCGAAGAAGCAGGGCAGGAAGTTTTCTGCGCCTTCAACCTCAGCCATGACCCGGCAACCTTGCATTTGCCGCAAGGAAACTGGGTCTGTGTGGGGCAGGAATTGAACAGCTCTGGCGCCGGTGAAGACGGGCTGGTGCATCTGGGACCGTGGCAGCCTTGCCTGGTCATCAAGAGATAAGAGGGAGGAACTCATCATGGCGGATCTGAAGCTGGCCGATGTCGAAAAGGCCTATGGCGAGGTCAAGGTACTGTCCGACATCGATCTGGACATCAGGAAAGGCGAGCTGATCGTCTTTGTCGGCCCGTCGGGCTGCGGAAAATCGACCCTGCTGCGCATGATCGCAGGGCTGGAAAAGATCACTGGCGGCACGCTGGAAATCGACGGGCTGGTGGTCAATGACATCCCGCCCGCCCAGCGCGGCATCGCAATGGTGTTCCAGACCTATGCGCTTTATCCGCATATGACGGTGCGCGACAATATGGCCTTTGCGCTGAAAATCGCCGGGAAATCCAAGGCAGAGATTGACGAGGCCGTGGGCCGCGCCGCCGATATCCTTCAGCTTGGCCCCTATCTGGACCGTCTGCCCAAGGCGCTGTCGGGCGGGCAGCGCCAGCGCGTGGCGATCGGGCGGTCAATCGTGCGCGACCCGAAGGTCTATCTGTTCGATGAACCGCTGTCGAACCTTGATGCCGCGCTGCGCGTGGCCACCCGCATCGAAATTGCGAAACTCAAGGAATCGATGCCCGATTCGACCATGATCTATGTCACGCATGACCAGGTCGAGGCGATGACGCTGGCCAGCCGCATCGTGGTGCTGGCCGGGGGCGGTATCGCGCAGGTGGGCAGCCCGCTGGAACTGTATGAACGCCCCAACAGCGAATTTGTGGCGCAGTTCATCGGTTCGCCCGCTATGAACCTGCTGGCAGGCGAAATCGTCGAAACCGGGGAACAGACCGTGGTGAAGCTGGATGGCGGCGGCACGGCGCGCGCCACTATTCCCACCACCGACGCCGACAAGGGGTTGAAGGTCAATCTGGGTGTGCGCCCGGAAGATCTGGTGGCCAGCGATGACGCGGATTTCCTGTATCAGGGAGAGGTCGATCTGGTCGAGGCGCTGGGCGAATTGACGGTTCTGTATTTCAAGCCCGACAACGCCGAGGCCGCGCCGGTTCTGGCCAAGCTGGCCGGGACACACGCAGAGTTGCGCGGCAAGGCAGTCAAGCTGAAGGCCGATCCGTCCAAGATCCATCTGTTCAGCAACGGGGTGTCGCTGCTCTATCGCTGATCAGGCCGCAGAACGCTGGCACCGCCCCGATCAGCTTGCTCCAGATGAATGCCTCATCCGCGCCTCGCTTTCATCTTGCCAAAAATACTCTCACTGAGGGCAGGGGACCACAAGGCCCTGGCCCTGGGAAAACAGGGCCAGGGCAGTGCAGACTGCGTCCTGCCCAAGCCGAAATGCAACCAGCTGCTCAGCTTGGTCGAGACACGCTATGATACGGCATCCGCTTGAAGGACTCGCATGGCTCGGCAAAGCGCCCTCGGGCCGTGGGGGGGGGGGGGGGGGCCCGCCCGCGGGGGGGGTTGCGGCAAGGGGCCGCGCGCCCCGCGCGCCCGC
>JAFIEF010000015.1 GCA_020832655.1 Paracoccaceae bacterium | reverse complement strand
GCCATCTCGGCGCGACTGTCATAGGGCAGGCCGCCGGGCTGGTGATGCAGGTAATGGAACTCGACCATCGCGCCATAGCCCGATTCGAGCGATTCCATCTGCACAAGCGCGGCAATGGCCTGACAATCCTCGGGGCTCAGATGGTCCAGAAACCGGAACATCAGCCGCCGCCAGGTCCAGAACGTATCGCGCGGATCAGGGCCGCGCGCTTCGGTCAGTCCTGCCATGGCACGCTGAAAGGCATGGCTGTGCAGGTTGACAGGGGCGGGCAGCAAGGTGCCGGTCCGGGTTCCGACGGGCGGATGATCCGGAGTGACCTGTGCGATCCGGCCCATATCGTCCAGATCGACCCGGACATCCTTTGCCCAGCCTTCGGGCAGCAGCGCGGCACGCGCCCAGAGAGTTTTTGCAGGATTCATCTTCATGTTGACACGCTTATTATGTTTAAGCATAAAATTGCACAAAGGCCGTCATCTGGGAATAGCAAAATGCACGACAAGGCGATTGCCGGGATTGACCAGCCCGCCGTTTCCGTCACGCAAGGCGGATCCGCGCTGGTTCTGGGCGTGCCGCATGGGGGCACTTTCCTGCCTGACCCGGTTCTGTCTGCGCTCAACGACACCGGTCGCGGCCTGTCCGATACCGACTGGCACATGGCGCGTCTCTATGCCGATCTGTTGCCGGGCGTGACCATCGTCGCCGCAAATTTCCACCGCTATCTGATCGACGCCAATCGCGACCCGTCCGGCGAAAGCCTCTATCCGGGGCAGAACACCACCGGGCTGGTGCCGATGACCGATTTCGACGGCGAACCGATCTGGACCACCCCACCCGATGCAGATGAGGTCGAAGCGCGCCGTGCGGGCTATCACGCCCCCTATCATGCGGCGCTGGCGGCAGAGCTGGCGCGGGTGCGCGCGCGCCACGGCGTGGCGATCCTGTATGACTGCCATTCGATCCGCAGCCATGTTCCGTTTCTGTTTGACGGGCGCTTGCCGGATTTCAACATTGGTACCAATGGCACCACCACATGCGCTGCGCAGATCGAAGCCGCCGTGAGCGCAATTTGCACGAAGGCCGACGGCTACAGCACTGTTTGCAATGGTCGCTTCAAGGGGGGCTGGACAACACGCCACTACGGCCAGCCCGCGCGCGGCATTCACGCCATCCAGATGGAGCTTGCACAAATCACGCATCTGGCCAGTGAAACACCCCCCTTCGCCTATGACCCCGACAGGGCCGGACGCTTGCGCCCGATCCTGCGCGAAATCCTGCAAACCCTTGAAACCCTCGCCCCAACACTCAGAGGCCAGCCATGACCAACCCACGCCACAACCAGCGCGACATATACCCCCCCACCGGCCCCGATATCACCGCCAAGCACTGGCAGGGCGAAGCCGCGATGCGGATGCTGATGAACAATCTGCACCCCGATGTCGCCGAAAACCCGCATGAGCTGGTGGTCTATGGCGGCATTGGCCGGGCTGCGCGCACATGGGAGGATTTCGACCGTATCGTCGCCGGGCTGAAGGATCTGGAGGCCGATGAAACCCTGATCGTGCAATCGGGCAAGCCCATCGCCATCATCCGCACCCATGCCGACGCCCCGCGCGTGCTGATCGCCAATTCGAACCTTGTGCCGCATTGGGCGACATGGGCGCATTTCAACGAACTCGACCGGCGCGGGCTGATGATGTATGGCCAGATGACCGCCGGGTCATGGATCTATATCGGCACGCAAGGCATTGTGCAGGGCACTTATGAAACCTTTGCCGAGGCGGGCCGCCAGCATTATGACGGCAATCTGCGCGGGCGCTGGATATTGACCGCGGGTCTGGGCGGCATGGGTGGTGCGCAGCCCCTGGCGGCGGTGATGGCGGGCGCGTGCTGTCTGGCGGTGGAATGCGACGAAACCCGCGCCGATTTTCGCATCCGCACCCGCTACTGCGACGCCAAGACCCATGATCTGGATGAAGCGCTGGAGATGATCAGCCGCTGGACCAAGGCCGCAGAGGCCAAATCCGTGGCGCTGATCGGCAATGCCGCAGAGGTCTTCCCACAGTTGTTCAGGCGCGGCATCCGCCCCGATATCGTCACCGACCAGACATCGGCGCATGATCCGGTGCATGGCTATCTGCCCATCGGCTGGTCGGTGGCTGAATGGCGCGAAAAGCAGGAAAGCAACCCCGCTGCGGTGGAAAAAGCCGCGCGCGCCAGCATGAAAACCCATGTCGCGGCGATGGTCGATTTCTGGAATGCAGGCGTGCCGACACTGGATTATGGCAATAATATCCGGCAGATGGCCAAGGAGGAAGGGCTGGAAAACGCCTTTGCCTTTCCCGGTTTCGTGCCCGCCTATATCCGGCCACTGTTTTGCAAGGGCATCGGGCCGTTTCGCTGGTGCGCGCTGTCGGGCGACCCGGAAGACATTTACAAGACTGATCAGGCGATGCGCGCGCTGTTTCCCGACAACACCCATCTGCATCGCTGGCTGGACATGGCGCGCGAGCGCATCGCCTTTCAGGGATTGCCCGCGCGCATTTGCTGGCTGGGGCTGGGGGACCGGCACCGCGCCGGGCTGAAATTCAACGAAATGGTGGCCTCGGGCGAATTGAAAGCCCCCATCGTCATTGGCCGCGACCATCTCGATAGCGGCTCTGTCGCCAGCCCCAACCGCGAGACCGAGGCGATGCGCGACGGCTCTGACGCAGTGTCGGACTGGCCGCTGCTGAATGCGCTGATGAACACCGCGTCAGGGGCGACATGGGTCAGCCTGCATCATGGCGGTGGGGTCGGGATGGGGTTTTCGCAACATGCCGGGGTGGTCATTGTCGCCGATGGCACGCCAGAGGCCGCGCGGCGGCTGGAACGGGTGTTGTGGAATGACCCGGCGTCGGGCGTGTGGCGGCATGCCGATGCAGGCTATGAAGATGCGCTGCAATGCGCGCGCGATCACGGCTTGCGCCTGCCGGGCATATTGGGCAACTGAACTGCTGGCGCCCGCCCCGATAGGGGGGGGCGGGCGGCCCGTGATGGCCGTCACATGCGGAAGGAATAGCCGATCCCGTAAACCGTCTGGATCGGGCTTAGCCCGTTCAGCGCCTGCGACAGCTTCTTGCGCAGCTTGCAGACGAACACATCGATGATCTTGGGGTTCGGCTCGTCCATCCCGCCATAAAGCAGGCCAAGGATCGCATCCTTGCTCAGCGTGCGCCCGGAACGCAGGATCAGCGCTTCCAGCACCTCGTATTCCTTGCGCGTCAGACTAAGCGGCTGGTCATTCACCTGCGCCAGCTTTTCTTCCAGATCCAGCCGCAGCGGGCCAAGCTCGATACAACTGGACTGGTGGCCATTGCTGCGCCGCACCACGGCCAGAATGCGCGCGGACAGCTCTTCGATCTTGAAGGGTTTGGTGACATAGTCATCCGCCCCCGCGCGCAGTGCCTGCACCTTGGTGTCGGTATCCAGATCGCCCGACAACACCACGAAGGGGCATTCGACATCCAGCGCGCGCGCCGCGGCAATCACATCAAGGCCGGATTCTTCCTTCAGCCGCAAATCAAGGATCACCGCATCAAACTGGAAGGAACGCAGGTTTTCCAGCGCATCATCCTTGGTGTTGGCCGTGGTGACCTGAAACTTCTTTGTCGCAAGCAGGGCGGCAATCATCTGCGCCATGAACTTGTCGTCTTCTACCAAAAGCAAACGCATATCTTATCCCACCATCAATTCATCCTGGGTTAAGTATGATCCCGGTCTGCTTAGGTGACAAATCCGATTTCGGACGGGTTTCGCGCCAAAAGGTATGGGATACCGACTTTCGTCTGTATCCCGGTGGCCGCGCAAACAGGGTTTGCCCATGCCTGTCATGCGCCCGCCCCAAAATGGCCGCAAAGTTAACCCAGTATGTATTTCAAGACGATGAATTGCGAACAATATCAGGCATAAGACCAGATCATGACCAAGATGAGCCAGATTATCACCGATCAGATTCGCGTGCTGCTGGCCGATGATCACCGGATGATCATCGACATGTTCCAGCTTTTCCTGACCGATGCGGCAAGCATGGAAGTAACGACTGCCGAAACGCTGGATCAGGCCGCGGATATCCTGGCAGCCGAGGGCAGTTTCGATGTGGTGCTTCTGGATCTGAATATGCCCGGCATGAATGGCGTGAACGGGTTGAAACGCGCGCTGCGGCTGAATGACGGCAAGCCGGTTGCTATTCTGACCGGCAACGCGCCCCCGCGCATGATGCAGGAAATCATGGCCACGGGTGCTGCCGGGATCGTGCTGAAGACAACGCCGCTGCGTTCGCTGGCCAATGCCATCCGCTTCATGCATGCGGGCGAACGCTATCTGCCGATGGAACTGGTCCAGATGTCGACAAGCGCCACCAGCGCGCAGAATGGCGAGTTGAGCCAGAAGGAAACCGATGTGCTGGGCCATCTGGCCGAAGGGCTGTCGAACAAGGAAATCGCCCACGCGCTTGATCTGGCCGAGGCCACGGTCAAGATGCATGTCACGGGCATCTGCCGCAAGATCGGTGCGAATAACCGCACCCATGCCGTCATCATCGCCAAAGAGATGGGGCTGGTCTGACGCGCGGACCCACAACCTTAAAGCGTTTCGGCTTTTCGTTGAATCGCCTTCAATGCTTTAACCTTTTGTTCTGTCGCAATTTCGAACCGAAAAAGTCTGTCAACTTTTTCTGAAATTGCTTTAGCTATGTGCGTGGCGTCTGGCGCAATGCCTGCATCTGCGTCCTGCGCAGATCATGGGCCAGATTTTCCCGCCCCAGCGGACCGGCGCAGACCGCGAAGCCGGAGTTGGGCTGTTTCAGCAGCGCCCCTTCGGCAATGGCCAGAACCGGCGGGCCGGCTTCAGGCATGTCAGCCAGAAGCTTTTCGGCCCTGCGCAAGCTGTCGGTATCGGGTATGTCCAGCAAAACTGCATCCCAACTGTCATCTTCCGCCATCAGCGCAACAAGTTCCGATTGCGCCCGGCAGGGCACGGCCAGCGCGCCTGCGGCTTCCAGAAGCGCAACAAGCTGGTCAGAGCGTTCAGGGCAGGGCGAATAGACCAGCGCTGTCTGTCCGGCCCAGCTTGCGCCTGCATCAGGGCTTTCGGGCAGTTCCGCGCCCGCGACAATATCTTCCAGCGGCCACATGATGGTGAAGCGGGTTCCCTGACCCGCGCCGCTTTCCAGCAGCAAAGCGCCGCCCTGATCCTGCACGGTATTCACCACCATCGGCACGCCCAGCCCGGTTCCGGCATCGCCCTTGGTGGAAAAATACGGGGTGAAGATGTTGGCCCGCACCTCGTCATTCATGCCCGGTCCGTTATCCTGCACCACAATGCAGGCATAGCGGCGCGACGGATCGACCTGCCCGATATCATAGGCGCGGTCCGGGTCGATCCGGTCGGGCACAGAAAGCGCCACCGCAATCCGGGCCGTGCCATCAGGGGGCGGCGCATCCATCAGCGCATCGCGCGCATTGATGATCAGATTCATAAGCATCTGCACCACCGCCGTGCTGTCGGCATAGGCGATCACGGCCTCATTCGGCAGGTCCACACACAGGCTGACCGGCGCGCGCAGCCCCGGACGCACCAGTGCTTCGGCATCGCGCAAGGGGCGGCGCAGATCGATCTGATCGCGCACTGCGCTGCTCTTGCCCAGTGCCAGCATCCGGCGCAACAGCCCTCCTGCCTGATCCGCGGCTTCGGCGATGCGCGCGGCCATGCCTTGCGCCAGCGAGATCTGATCGGCATGCTGTATCATCTGCGAGGCGCTGGAAATCACCGACAGCAGATTGTTGAAATCATGCGTCAGGCCCGCGGCGATATGGCCGATTTCCTCGCGCCGCCGGGCCAGTGTCAGCGCTTCGCGCAGCGCTTCGCGCTCTGCCTCGTCGCGGCGCTTGTCGCTGATGTCGCGGAAGATGCACAGGATCGTCTGATCGGCATTCAGCGTGGCAGAAATCTCCAGCTCTCTGGCGGTGCCGTCGGGCAGGATGATGCGGCTTTCGCCTTGCCAGAACCCGCTGTCATGCCAGGCGCGGCGCACGATGGGATAAAGCCGCTCGGCCTCTGTGCCCAGCAGCAGCTCGGTCCATTTCTGGCCCAGCATCTGTTCGGTGCTGTCGCGGCGCATGATTTCCCCGGCTGCGGCATTCACATAGCGGATATGCCCTTCGGCGGTGATCAGAACGATGCCGTCGCGCGAGGCATCCATTGCGCGGGCACGGTCGGCAACGGCCTGCTGTTCGGCATCCTTCCAGTCGGTGACATCCGACATCAGGCATATCCGCCCGCCATCCGGTGTGGGTTGCTGGGTCTCGCGATACCACCGTCCGGCAACCTGTCGCAGCTTGTTTTGCGAATGGCGCATGTGAAACTTGCGCGCCTGATGCTGGAACCATTCCTTCGGGTTCGATATGTCCGTGCCAAAAAGACCCTTGCGCAGCCCCTCGCGCAGCAGCAATTCGCGCGCCGTGCCGGGCGTCAGCATATCGGCCATTTCCGGGTAAAGCGCGCGGTAGCGTTCATTGCAGATGACAAGGCGCTGATTGGCATCAAAAATGATCAGCGCTTCCTGCATGTTGTCCACGGCGCTGCGAAGCTGCATCCGTGCCTCTTGCTCGGATGCCAGCGCGGCGCGCATATCCTGCATCAGCCGACGGGTGCCGGTGACATCCACCTGAACTGCCATGAAGCCCTGATGATCGCCATTTTCGTCAAAAATCGGCTGGATCGTCATCCGCACCCAGTATTTTGCCCCCATCCGCGACACGTTGAGCAATTCGCAGGTGATCGGCTGCACGCGGCGCAGCGCCTCGCGGATTTCGGCGATCACGGCCTGATCGGTTTCGGGGTCTTGCAGCAATTCGCCGGGCTTGCGCCCGACAAGTTCGGAAAGCTGATAGCCGGTGCGGGCCTCGAAAGCGGGGTTGACCCATTCGATACGCGCGTGCCGGTCCGTGATGACCACCAGATTGGTGGTGGTCCGTGCAATCCGGCTTAGCCGTTCGATCTTGCGGCCCTGTTCATGGCGTTCGGTCACATCGCGCAAGATCGCGACATAGCGCGGCGCGCCCTTGCCGGACCCATAGGGGCTGCGCGCCGCCGATATCGAATAATGCCGGGTCTGCCCCCGTCCCGTGCAGGGAAAGGAATATCCCTGCACCACGTCTTCTTCTTCAAGGTCCAGCTGCACCTGCTGCGCGATCGCCGCCACCTCTGGGGGGGAATGTTCGAGCACGGACAGCCCGATCATCTTGTCAAGATCGATCAGCAGCTCGATCTGGGGGTTGGCGTGATAGCTCAGGATGCGCAGATCCTCGTCCAGCTCTATCAGGATATCGGGAATGACGTTGAGCGTGGCATGCAGCCGCTGGCGTTGCATGTCCTGCTGTGCATGGATTTCGGACAGGCGTTCATCCACATCACGCTTGGCCAGCATGGTGGCCATGACATTGGCGACCGACTGGATCAGCGAAATCTCTCCCCTCAGGAAACGGCGCTTCTGCGGCCCGGCATCATAGCCGACAAAGCCGAACACCCTGCCGTCATAGCGCAGCGGCACGGCCAGCAATGCCTGCCCCCCGCGCGCGTCCAGCAGCTTGCGCAGATCATTGTCTTCGGGCAGTTCGGCACTGCGCGCGATGCACAGATCCGTGCTGTTCAGCGCCTGCGACAGAAGCTGCGCCATATGCGCCGACTGATCTTGCAGGCATTGCGTCAGCGGCGCGATCCCCGGCGCGCAGAATTCATGGGTGTTGATGATCCCGCGCCCCGGCACGTCGCGGAACAGATAGGTTCGGTCGCAGCCACAAAACCGGCCCATCCGCGCCAGCACCGTGTTGATCACCGCATCCAGCCGCTCATGGCTGGCCGAGAGCAGGTCATTGATCAGTTCCACACTCAGGCTCTGGGCTGCGGTCAGGCGTTCAATGGCATCGCGCAAGGCGGAATCATCGACCGCAGCGGGATCATGCGCATCCTGCGTGGCTGACGGTGTCGCGGCATCCGGCCTGCGCTGCCGGTCCAACAGATAGGCATGGGCCAGCCGGATCAGCGCGCGGGCTGACCCCAGCCGGGCGGTGGCCGCTGCATCCAGCGCGCGCACGCCTTCCAGCAGCAGCAATAGTGGCGCATCCCCGTCGCCTGCCGGTTCCAGCATCATCACCAGTTGATCGGGTGTCGGGTGCATGATGACCGGCCCCGCGTCTTGGCGGGCGGTCCCGGCCTGCGACAGCGCGTCCAGTTCCGGCAATGTGCCCCGCGCCGCCCCCGGCGGGCAGGTCTCCAGCAAAACCTGACCCCCCGCCGCCCCGAAGGTGACAAGGGCACAGCGTTCAGCCCCGAAATGCGTGCAGATCGCATTCAGAAACGCCTTTAGCGCCGCGCAGGTATTGCTGTGCTCTGCAATGGCAATCATGTGCTCGGCCAGCACATCGAGCCATTCCTGCTGGATTGGTTCCACTTTCACGAGGCAATCGCTTTCATGCTGTCCCGGCACGCGATGACATCGCGCTGTGCCAGCGCGATCAGCCTGTCCAGCTGATCCGCTGACACCGGCATTTCTGATCGCAACTCTTGCGCGAACATGCCCGATGAAGTCAACCCAAGGGTGAGGGCCGCGCCCTTGAAGGTATGCAGCAGGCCATCCTGACGGGTCGTGTCGGGCGGGGCCATTACTGCCTGCATATCGCCCTGAAATGACTGCAAATCAGCCTCGAACCGATCAAGGAAGGACAGGGCCGCATCTTCACCAAGCGCAGCAATCAGGTCACTGAACTGTGTTGACTGCGGGCTGCCCTGATCGCCCGAATCCATGTCTTGCACTGCCGGGCCGCCGACAGCGCCGGCGGCACCGCTATTGCCAGCGGCGGCTCTGTGGATCATGGCAATCAGCGCTGTGCGCGTCACGGGTTTGGGCATGAATTCGGTCATCCCTGCGGCAAGACAGGCGATGCGGTCATGATCAAACGCATTGGCGGTGACTGCGATGATCGGCATGTCAAACCCCTTTTTGCGGATAAGCCGGGTTGCCTCGATCCCGTCCATGACCGGCATCTGCATATCCATCATCACCAGATCGGGCTGATGCTGTGCAACGAAATCGACCGCCTGCTGGCCATTGACGACCATAGAACATTGATGCCCCAACTCTTGCAGATGCGCGCAAAGCACATCCGAATTGATCGGGTTGTCCTCTGCGATCAGCACATGCAGTTTCGGGGCCGCATATGCCCCTGCATCGCTTTGCGACAGCGCTTCCTCGGGGGTATCGACCAGTTCCACCGGCAGATCGATGCGCACCAGGCTGCCCTTGCCCAGAATGCTGCTGGCATGGATAGTGCCGCCCAGCGCCGTGACGATGCGCCTGCAGATCGCAAGCCCCAGACCACTGCCGCCGAAGCGGCGCGAATGCGACGGATCGACCTGATAGAACTCCTCGAAAATATCGGGGATGTGCTGCGGTGCGATGCCGATGCCCTGATCCTCGACCTCCAGCTGCAACTGGCCGGGTTCGGGATGGCTGGCGCGAATGCTGATCTGCCCCGACTCGCTGAATTTCAGCGCATTATCAATAAGCTTCGCCAGCACTTGCCGCAACAGCCCTTCATCGGACAGGATCACCGTGTCGGGCAGGTCAATCGACAGCGTCAGGCCGCGCTGGCGCGCCTGCTCTGCAAATGCCAGTTCCAGCGAGCTGCCCAATTCCTGCAGCGCCACTGGTTCCGCTTCAATTTCCGGCTCTCCCTTCTCCATCCGAGAGAAGTCCAGAATCCCGTCGATCAGATCGCGCAGCAAAACACCCGAGGCATGGATCGCGCTCAACCTGTGTTCATGCTGCGCGCCGGATTCATCCTGTGCCATCAGCTCTGTGTTGCCGATGATCCCGTTCAGGGGGGTGCGCATTTCATGGCTCATCGTCGCCAGAAAGGCAGATTTCGCGCGGCTGGCAGCCTGTGCGCGCACGGCCCGGCGATTGCTGCGTTCCTGCAATAGCGCCATATGACGCCCCGCCGCCGCAAGCTGGCGCAGCTGTACCATCAGCAGCATGAAGATCGCCGAAAACGCCACGATCAGGATCAACAACATGCGTGCAAGCTGTTCCTGCAACTCTGCCCGATGCAGACGCGCCGCGCTGCGTTGCTGGTTCAGCGCGGCGTTCGCTTCGACCAGCAAGCCACTGGCCAGCACTGATGCGCCAGAGATATGATCGGCCAGGTCCTGCATGATCGGCGGATAGTCGGCCCTTGCCGGGTCGAGGCGGGAAATCATCGCCTCCATCACCCGACCATGATCGGCAAATTCGCGCGCCTTGTCGATCAGACCATGCGTGTTGTCGCGGTCCAGATGCGATACAGCACGTTCCAGCGAAGGCGTCAGGCGGGACGTGGCAGCGAACTGGCGCAGAAATTCGGGATGGTCATCACCACGCCCTGTCAGCGCGACATGCTGCGCGCGCAGGTCAAGTTCGCGCATCTGCCGGTCAAGTTGAAACACGGCCACGACTGCATCTTCGCGGATCATGTCGTCAATACCGCGATCGGCTTCCAGCAGTTGCAGGAAATTCAAAGAGGTCGCCAGCATGGCAATCGCTGCCGTCAGGCTGAGGATCACGACACTGATCCGGCCACGCCGTCCTGCCAGAATGGATCGCGCTGTCCCTCGTTTCAATTCTGAACCTCTATCCCTGGCGGAAGCTGACCCCAGTTTGGATGACACAGGATCGTTAACCAAGATTAAACTGGCAGATTGTTTCATCTGCCTTGTCTGGATAACAGGCGATTATGTCGCAGAACTGGCAGTGATATGGCCGAAGACTGGCCCCTGCCGACCGATCTGCCGGGTCCGGGGACCGATGGCGCGCGCCGCCCGAAAACCCCCGCTGCGCTTGCATGAATGCTTTCAAATCAATGCCTTGCACCACCCGCATTGTGCCGAGCTGATCGCCAGACGGCATTGGGCGGCGCCAGCACAAACCCGCCAGCGCGCGAAATCCGCGCCCCAAAGCGTACTAATGCCTTGAAACAGAACCACCCTTGCGGCGACACTGGGCCTGACCCGGCAGGCCATCTGTGGCAGTGTTGGCGGGCATGCAATGGGACGCCCCCCCTTTGTCAGAGGGCACAGATGAAGGCGCGCAGATGTCCGCACCCACCAATATCCTGATCATCGCCCAGAACGGGCGCTGGCAATATGAGGCGCTTTTATTCGCAGCCTCGCTGCACCATTTCCTGCAAAACCGCGAATTGCGGCTGTTCGTGGCCGAACCGCAGCCCGGCCCGCTCTGGCCCGATGACCCGCGCATGACCCGCCCCGCGATCCGGCGCGAATTGCGCGCGCTGGGGGCCAGGGTCGTGCCGCTGCACAACCGCATCTGGGGCGCGGAATACCCGCATGGCAACAAGATCGAAGCGCTGGCGCTGCTGCCCGAAGGCGAGCCTTTCATGTTCTTCGACACTGACACGCTGATCACCGGGCCGCTGGACGGGGTGGATGCCGCGCGGCCCACAGCCTCGGTGCAGGTGGAACCGACATGGCCACGCATCGCGCTTTACGGGCCGGGATACGCGCAGATCTGGGGCGCGCTTTATGACCGCTTCGGGCTGGATATCGCGCCCACGCTGGATCTGCGCCACCCGGAAGATGACTGGCGGCGCTACATGTATTTCAATGCGGGCTGGTTCGCTGGCCCCTGCCCGCAGGAATTTGGCCGGGTGTTTGCCGATTATGCCCGCGCGATACAGACCGACCCGCCGCCCCAGATTGCGACCCAGACGCTGTTTCCCTGGCTTGATCAGATCGCGCTGCCGCTGGTCATCGCGGCCCTGGGCGGGGGCCGCCCTTTGCCCGCGCCGGGGCTGGACGGGCCGCTGTCGCTGCATTACCGCGCGCTGCCGGTGATCTATGCCATCGGCAGCGACCATGCGGTCAAGGTGCTGGAAAGCGTAAGCGGGGCCGCGCATCTGTGGGATATCTTCAACCAGCATGTCGCCTTTCGCCGGATGGTGTTCAGGGGCAATGGGCAGGTGCTGCGCGGCCAGATCGACCGCGCGCATCCGCCCTTCACCTATGGTGCGCTGAGGCGCCAGATCCGCGCGCTGGGGCATTGGGTGCGCTGATCATCTGACACAAGGTTCCGCCATGAGTGGCGGCGGTCGGCCATGCGGGACGGCGCGCGAAGCGCGCCTTGTTCCCGTGCGGGTTTTCTTGATGCAGGTCCGCGCCCGGCCTTGAAGCTGCCGCTGGGCATCTTGTTTCAGGTTGTTTCAGGCACGAAACGGCTAAGCGTTTCCACCCGCACTGCTTGCGCGCCAAACGCATGGCCGCCACCCACATATCCCTTCCCCCCTTGGCCATTGGTGCAGGCTTCCTATATGCAGGGGCCATTGCGCCAAGCGGTGCTGCAAATGCAAGGACATGACCGGATATGAGCATAGGAAGCCAGATCGCCTGGGATGACACGGTGCTGCCGTTTCAACTGGATCGCAGCGATATTCGCGGGCGGGTCGCGCGGCTGGATACGGCGCTGGAACAGATCCTGTCGCGCCATGCCTACCCGGCGGCGGTCGAAAGCCTTGTCGCCGAAGCCGCTCTTCTGACCGCGATGATCGGCCAGACCATCAAGCTGCGCTGGCGGCTGTCGCTGCAAATCCGCGGCGACGGGCCGCTGCGGCTGATCGCCACCGACTACTTCGCCCCCAAATCCGAAGGCCAGCCTGCCCATATCCGCGCCTATGCCAGCTATGATGCAGCGCGGCTGGATGAGAGCGCGCCGCCGATGACGCGCATCGGCAAGGGCTATTTCGCGATTGTCATCGATCAGGGCAGGGGCATGACCCCCTATCAGGGCATCACGCCTTTGGCAGGCACATCGCTGTCTGATTGCGCGCAGGCCTATTTCGAACAATCCGAGCAACTGCCCACGCGCTTTGCACTGTCCTTTGGCCGCTCTACCCTGCCCGGCCAGGCAGAGAAATGGCGCGCAGGCGGCGTGATGCTGCAGCATATGCCGCAAGCCTCTGGCAGCACGATGCGCGCGCAAGAGGCGCAGGCCGAAGATTGGGGCCGCGTCAATCTGCTGCTTGATACCGTCGAGGAGCTGGAACTTGTCGGCCCCAATGTGCAGCCCCCCGAATTGCTGCTGCGGCTGTTTCACGAAGAAACCCCGCGCGTCTTTGACCCGCAGGCGGTGCATTTCGGCTGTTCGTGTTCCGAAGACAAGGTGCGCCAGAGCCTGTCGATCTATTCGGCCAGGGACATCGCCACCATGACCACGCCCGAAGGCACGGTAACCGCTGATTGCCAGTTCTGCGGGGCGCATTACGTGATGGACCCCGCCGAATTGGGGTTCGAGGGCAGGGATAGCGGCCATGCCGGATGATCTGGGCGCCAGGCTGCGCGCGGCGCTGGCGCATGCGGGCACAGGGTCCAGCGATTTCGATCTGAACCCCGGCGTGGTGCTGCCCGAAAACCGCGTGCTGCGCCCTGCCGCCGTGCTGATCGGCGTGCAGGACAGCGCAGTGGGGCCGCGCGTGATCCTGACCAAGCGCGCCTCGCATCTGCACCACCACCCCGGCCAGATCGCCTTTCCCGGCGGGCGCAGCGATGCGGGCGATGCCGATCTGACCGCCACCGCGCTGCGCGAGGCGTCCGAGGAAATCGGCCTGCCGCCAGATGCGGCAGAGGTGCTGGGCACCCTGCCCGCGCATGAAACCGTGACCGGCTTTCAGGTCACGCCGGTTCTGGCGCGCATCAGCCGCGAATTCCCGGCCCGCCCCGAACCGGGCGAGGTCGCGGAAATCTTTGCCGTGCCGCTGCACCATGTCACCGATCCGCGGCATTTCCGTGTTGAACGGCGCATCTGGCGCGGGCAGTGGCGGAACTACTATACCGTGCCCTGGGGGCCGTATTACATCTGGGGGGCAACCGCGCGGATGCTGCGCGCGCTGACAGACGGGATGGCGCGATGAAACTCTCAGGCGCATGGCTTGACAACCCCGCCACCCAGACTGTGCTGGGGCTGCTGGGGCAGGCCGGTCATCAGGCCTATGTCGTGGGCGGCTGCGTGCGCAATGCCGCTTTGGGCGTCGATGTCACCGATGTCGATATCGCCACCAGCGCGCGGCCTGAACAGGTGATGGAACTGGCCGGCGCGGCGGGGCTGCGCGCAGTGCCGACAGGGTTGCCACATGGCACGGTGACGCTGGTCTGCGACGGGCAGGGGTTCGAGGTCACGACCTTCCGGCGCGATGTCGAAACGCATGGCCGCCACGCCACCATCGCCTTTTCCGATGATGTCGCTGAGGATGCCAGCCGCCGCGATTTCACCATGAACGCGCTTTATGCCGACGCTTTGGGCCATGTGATCGACCCGCTGGGCGGCGGGCTGGCCGATCTGCACGCAAGGCGGGTGCGCTTTGTCGGCACCGCCGCCCACCGCATCCATGAAGATTATCTGCGCATCCTGCGCTTCTTTCGCTTTCATGCGCAATATGGCGACCCCGCGCGGGGGCTGGATGCCGACGCGCTGGCCGCCTGCGCCGATGGGGTGGGCGGGATCGACCAGCTATCTGCCGAACGCCTTGGTGCAGAGATGCGCAAGCTTCTGGCCGCCCCCGACCCGGCCCCTGCGGTTGCGGCAATGGCGCAATGCGGGGCGCTGGCGCGGGTGCTGCCGGGGGCGGATATCACGGCGCTGGCCCCGCTGGTGCATCTGGAAGGGCCAGCCCCGCCGCGCTGGCTGCGCCGTCTGGCCGTGCTGGGGGGTGCGACCGACCGGCTGCGCCTGACCAGGGCAGAGACGCGCGATCTGACGCGCATCCGCGCAGCACTGGCCGAAAATCCGCGCGCCGCCGAGCTGGGCTATCGTCTGGGCGCGGAACTGGCGGGTGATATCTGTCTGGCCCGCGCCGCGTTGCTGGGCCATCCCCTGCCCGAAGGCTGGCAGGCCGAGATCACACGCGGCGCAGAAGCCCGCTTCCCCGTCCGCGCGCGCGACCTGCCGCATCTGCACGGACCGGAACTTGGCGCGGCCCTGAAGGCACTGGAGGCCCGCTGGATCGCGTCAGATTTCCGCGCCAGCCGCGCGACGCTTTTGGGCTGAGCGGTTTTTCTGCCCTGCGGATGTTTGCCCGCTGGCACAAGCCATCCATGCCGCAAACGCCCTGCGATGCGCGGGTCGGATATGGGGACTCATCGGTCCTGTGGCGCGACCGGGATTTGCCGCGTTTGGCCCGGCGGCCGTGGCCGCCGCGCGGCGCCCGCCCTGTTTCTTTGCTTTTTGGTATATTGGGGCCGGTGGCGAATACCAGAGTTGTCCCTGATCAACTTGCGCCGGATGAAACCTTCATCCGCGCCTCGCTTTCATCTTGCGCCAAATACTCTCTCCGAAGGTAGCGGGCCGGAAGGCCCGCATCCCCGCGCAGACAGCTCCACTGGGCTGCAACCAGCGTCCTGCCCAGGGTAATCTTCCCCTATTTTACGGGGCGCATCCGTAGAACTTACGCGGCTTGTTGGGTAAAAATGGCCTGATGAACGACCACTCGAACGCTGTCAGTTCATCGCGACGCCGGGTCATGCCGCTCTGCTCTTATCCAAAGAGTGAGTCAGCACTCCTCGAAAGCCGCTCCACTTGTATGAGTGCGTGGCCTGGCAGGGACTGATATCAGAAATCACTATTGTGATGGCCTTTGCGGATGCCGCGCCTTACCCCCCGGTATGGCTCATATGGCGCGACATCTGCCCGTCGACCTTCTGGCGGGAATAGTCGAAATCATGCCCCTTGGGCTTGCGGGTGATGGCGTCGCGGATCGCGGCTTCCAGCACGCTGTCATCCTCTGACGCGCGCAGCGGCGCGCGCAGATCGGCCATGTCTTCCTGCCCAAGGCACATATACAACTCGCCCGTGCAGGTCAGCCGCACGCGGTTGCAGCTTTCGCAGAAATTATGCGTCAGCGGCGTGATGAAGCCGATCTTCTGCCCGGTTTCGTCCAGCCGCACATAGCGCGCAGGCCCGCCGGTGCGTTCCGCCAGATCGGTCAGGGTGAAGCGCTCGGCCAGCCGCGCGCGCAGATCGCTGAGCGCCCAGTATTGATCCAGCCGGTCCTCATTGCCCAGATCCCCCATCGGCATGACCTCGATAAAGGTCAGATCCATGTCGCGATCGGCGCACCAGTCTTGCAGGGTGAACAACTCGTCTTCATTGAAGCCCTTCAGCGCCACCGCGTTGATCTTGACGCGCAGTCCGGTTTCCTGCGCGGCCTCGATCCCGTCCAGCACCTGCGCCAGCCGCCCCCAGCGGGTGATATCGGCGAATTTCTGCGCGTCCAGCGTATCGAGCGAGACATTGACCCGCCGCACCCCGCATTCGGCCAGTTCGCGCGCAAAGCGGCGTAGCTGGCTGCCATTGGTGGTCAGCGTCAGTTCCTTCAGCGCGCCGCTTTCCAGATGGCGCGTCATCGCATGAAAGAAGGTCATGATCCCCTTGCGCACCAGCGGCTCGCCCCCGGTGATGCGCAGCTTTTCCACCCCCAGCCGGATGAAGGTGGAACACATCCGGTCAAGTTCCTCCAGCGTCAGAAGTTCCTTCTTCGGCAGGAAGGTCATGTTCTCGGCCATGCAATAGACACAGCGAAAATCGCATCTGTCGGTGACGGAGACACGTAGGTAAGAAATCGGGCGGGCGAACGGGTCGATCAGGGGCGTTGTCATTGGGGAAACCTAGTCGCACAGGCAGGCGCGGGCAAGTGGGAACAGGATTGCGGGCGTCAGGTTTCGCGGTTAGCCTTGCGCCATGAAGATTGCTGCGCGCCCCGCCCGTGTTCCGGCCCAGGTTCTGATCCTTGCGGTGCTGTCGGCCTGCGGGCCGATATCGCTGCCCTTTGCACGGCAGGCAGATGCCCCGCGCGAGCCTGCACCGCAGGTGCAGACCGCCACCGCCGACACCGCCCGCCCGATGTCGCGGCCAGAGACTGCCATCACCGCCGCCGCCACCACCACGCCCGCGGCGCAACCGGTCGCCGCCCCCGGCGCACTGGGTACCACCCTGGCCGGTCTGGGCAGCCCGACCGAAGGCGGGTTGTGGTTGCGCACCGGGCTGGTGACGCGCGTCGCACAAGGCCGGGTGGTGGTGCCATCGGGCCAGTCGGTGCAGCTGGAACTGCGCCCTTCGGGACAGGCGCCGGGCAGCGGCAGCCAGATGTCGCTGGCGGCTTATCAGGCGCTGGGCGTGCCGTTGACACAGCTTGTGCGCCTGCAGGTCTTTGCCAACTGACCGGCATCGTTGCATCTGATACATTTCTGCTTGCCCTTCGGCGCGCTGGCGGTCATCTTGCGCGCGGCAAGACGCAGCCGATATTGCAAGGGGCACCATGTCTGTTCAGCTTACCACCGAAGGCCGGATCGCCATTGTCACCATCGACAACCCGCCGGTGAACGCATTGGGCCAAGAGGTCCGTGCAGGGCTGCTGGATGCGGCGGGCCAGCTTGATCAGATGCCGGAAATCGCGGCGGTGATCGTGAAATGCGCCGGGCGCAGCTTTGTCGCCGGGGCTGATATCCGCGAGTTCGGCAAGCCGCCGCAACCCCCGCATCTGCCCGATGTGCTACTGGCGATTGAAAACGCGCGCGCGCCCTGGATTGCCGCGATTCATGGCACTGCGCTGGGGGGCGGGCTGGAACTGGCGCTGGCCTGCCGCTTTCGCATTGCCGATCCGCGCGCCAGGCTTGGCCTGCCAGAGGTCACGCTGGGGCTGATCCCAGGCGCGGGCGGCACGGTGCGCCTGCCGCGGCTGGTCGCCGCCGAAGACGCGCTGGAGATGATCGTCACCGGCAAGCCTGTAAATGCCACCAGGGCGCAGGCGATGGGGCTGATTGACGCGCTGGCAGAGGGCGATCTGAGCGAATTTGCCAAGTCATTTGCGCAGAACCTGCCCGATGATCCCGGCCCGGTGCTGGGCCGCGCGCCCAAAACCCCCGGCCCCGAATTTGAGCCGCGCGCCGAAGCGCTGATCAGGCGCGCGCGCGGGCAGAACTCGCCCCGCGCGGCGGTGGATGCGCTGCGCGCGGCGCTCAGCCTGCCCGCTGACCAGGCCTTGGCGCGCGAACGCGCAAAGTTTCTGGCGCTGCGCGATGACCCGCAATCGAAAGCGCTTTCGCATGTCTTCTTTGCCGAACGGCAGGCGGGGCGGCTGGACCGGCTGAAGGGCGTCGATGCACCCGAACTGTCCGACGTTGGCGTGGTCGGCGGTGGCACAATGGGCGCGGGCATTGCCGCGGCCTGTCTGCTGCGCGGGTTTACGGTAACGCTTCTGGAACAGACGCACGAGGCCGCCAAGGCCGCGCGCGACCGAGTCGAGGGCATTCTGGCGGACAGTCTGACGCGCGGAGTGCTGACGCCGCGATCCCATGCCGCGACGCTGGCCCGCTTTGCCACCGCGACCGAGGCCCGCGCGCTGGCCAGGGCCGATCTGGTGATAGAGGCGGTGTTCGAGGATATGGGCGTCAAGCGCGAGGTGTTCGCCCGCCTTGATGCCGCCTGCAAGTCGGATGCGGTGCTGGCCAGCAACACATCCTATCTGGATATCAACGAAATTGCGCGCGCTGTGGCCGACCCCGCGCGCGTTGTGGGGCTGCATTTCTTCTCGCCCGCGCATGTGATGAAACTCTTGGAGATTGTGGTGCCCGATCAGGTCGGCGACCGCGCGCTGGCGATGGGGGCTGCGCTGGCCAAAAGGCTGGGCAAGATCGCGGTGTTTGCGGGTGTCTGTGACGGTTTCATCGCCAATCGCATCATGTCAGCCTATCGCGCCGAATGTGAACGCATGCTGGAAGCCGGTGCCCTGCCTTGGGAAATCGACGCGGCGATGGTCGAATTCGGTTTTCCGATGGGGCTGTTTCGCATGCAGGATCTGGCGGGGCTGGATATCGCCTGGGCGATGCGCAAGCGCCGTGCCGCTGAAGGCCGCCAGCCCGCTGATTATGTCCGCATCCCTGATCTTTTGTGCGAAGCCGGGCGGTTGGGGCAGAAAACCGGGCGCGGCTGGTATCTGCATCAGGATGGCAAAGCCCTGCCCGACCCCGAAGTGACCGCGCTGATCGAGGCCGAATCCGCGCGCAAGGGCATCACCCGCACGCGCTTCAGCGCCGATCAGATCATGAACCGCATCCTGACCACCATCCAGGCCGAGGGCCAGGCGATTGTGGATGAAGGCATTGCCGCGCGCGCCAGCGATATCGATGTGGTGATGATCAATGCGTTCGGCTTTCCGCGCTGGAGTGGCGGGCCGATGCATCTGCATGATGGCTGATGCCCCTTTGCGCGGCAGCGACCGGGCAAAGGGGAGGAATCTGATCAAATCCTGCATCCGCTCTTGCCAAGGCGCGAAATTTGCGCGTTAGTGGTAACATCGGCAACGGAAATGCAGGGACAATGCCAGCCACCCCGGTCATCGAAATCCGCGACCTGCACAAATCCTATGGCACGCTCGAAGTGCTCAAGGGGGTCAGCATCAATGCCCAGAAGGGCGATGTGGTGTCGCTGATCGGCTCTTCAGGGTCGGGCAAATCGACGCTGCTGCGCTGCTGCAACCTGCTCGAAGACAGCCAGCAGGGCGAGATCCTGTTCAATGGCGATCCGGTGCGCTGGAAGGGGCAGGGCGCGGCGCGCCAGCCCGCTGACCGCGCGCAGGTCACACGCATCCGCACCAATCTGTCGATGGTGTTTCAAAGCTTCAATCTATGGGCACATCTGAGCGTGCTGGAAAATGTGATGGAAGCGCCGCTGCATGTGCTGAAACAACCCCGCGCCGAGGTAGAGGCCCGCGCCCGCGCGCTTCTGGACAAGGTCGGCATTGGCGACAAGGCCGATGTTTACCCCGCCCAGATGTCGGGCGGCCAGCAGCAGCGCGCCGCGATCGCGCGCGCGCTGTGCATGCAGCCAGAGGCATTGTTGTTCGACGAACCCACATCCGCGCTGGACCCCGAACTGGAACAGGAAGTGGTGCGCGTCATTCGCGCGCTGGCCGAAGAAGGGCGCACCATGCTGATTGTCACCCATGACATGCGCCTTGCGGCGGATGTGTCCGATCACGTCATTTTCCTGCATAATGGTCTGATCGAAGAACAAGGCCCGCCAGACAGCCTGTTCAAGTCGCCGCAATCTGCGCGGCTGAAGCAATTCCTCAGCCACTCGATGGTGGAATGAGGCATAACATAAACCACAGCAACAGGAGAGTAAGAATGAAAAAGACAGCCCTGACACTTGCCGCCCTTGCCGTGATGGCATCGGGCGCGATGGCCCAGGATGTGGTGCGCATCGGCACTGAAGGCGCCTATCCTCCGTGGAACTTCATCAATGATGCCAATGAAGTCGTCGGCTTCGAGATCGATCTGGGCAACGAGATCTGTGCGCGCGCCGAACTCACCTGCGAATGGGTGATCAATGACTGGGACACGATCATCCCCAATCTGGTTGCGGGCAATTATGATGTGATCATGGCGGGCATGAGCATCACCGAGGCGCGCAGCCAGGTGATTTCATTCACCACAAATTACCTGCCCTCTGATCCGTCGGCCTATATGGCGCTGGCGGGAACCGACGTGTCGGTCATCGACAATGGCGTGATTGCCGTGCAGTCGAACACTGTGCAGGCGGGCATCGTGGCGGATGGAACCGCAGACGGGCTGGAATTCCCCACACCGGATGAAACCATCTCTGCGGTGCGCAATGGCGAAGCCGATGCGGTGCTGGCCGACAAGAACTTCCTGATGCCCTATGTCAACGATTCGAATGGCGAACTGGTCTTCATCGGTGATGACTTCTACCCCGGCGCTGGCACAGGTGCAGGCATCCGCCAGTCGGATGATGACCTGCGCGAGACCTTCACCCGCATCATCAACGAGATGAAAGAGGACGGCTCGATCAATGCCTTGATCGAAGAATGGTTCGGCGACGGTATCGCCAAGTTCTGATCCGTTTCAAAGTGCCCCCAAGGCCCATGACCGGGCTTTGGGGGTCGATCATGGGCATGTGCCATGTTTGCCTTCTGCGCTGACCCCTCGACGCTGCCGCAATGGCAATGGTTTGCGTGTTATCTGACAACGCCGACCCATTTCGCATTCTATCGCTCTTTCCTGATGGTGATGCTGCTTCTGGCCATCACCGCGCCCATCGCGCTGGGCATGGGGCTTCTGGGCGCGCTGGCGGTGCGTGCGCGCTTCCTGCCGCTGTCGCTGCTGGGCAAGGGCTATGTGAATGTCGTGCGCGGCGTGCCCGATATCGTGTTCTTCATGTTCGTACCCATCGCGCTGGGGCAGGGGATCGAATGGGTGATGCACCATATCCAGTGCCCCGACTGGGACCAGCCGATCCGGCAGGGCAGTGATTTCATCGTCTGCCGAGAGGCCAAGGTACCCGGCGTGAACGCGCCCGCCTGGGTGCGCGATATCTATGCGTTTTCGATGGCGGTGGTGGCCTTTGCGCTGGTCTTCGGGGCATTTGCCGCCAATACGCTTCACGGGGCGATGCAGGCGGTGCCGCGCGCGCAGGTGGAAACCGCCGAAGCCTATGGCATGACCCGCGCGCAAGCATTCCGCCGTGTGATCATGCCGCAAATGTGGGTCTATGCGCTGCCGGGGCTGTCCAATATCTGGCAGATCCTGATCAAGGCGACCCCGCTTCTGTTCCTGCTGGGCTTGCAGGATGCGGTCTATTGGGCGCGCGAATTGGGGGGGCAGAAAACCTCGCTCTATACCTATCCGCATCCCGACTGGCGGGTGTGGTATTTCCTTGTGCTGCTGTGCTTCTACCTGTTCCTGACCTGGGCCTCCGAACGCGGCTTTGCGCGGCTCAATGCGCGGCTTTCGCATGGGCAGGCCACAGCGGCGGGCGAAAAGCTGCGAAAGGCCGCGGCATGAACCCCGCCCCCCTCTTCATCTTGCGCCAAATACTCCGGGGGGGCGCGCGTCAGCGCGCGGGGGCAGCGCCCCCAATCGCCGCCTGGCAAGGGGCCGCGCCATGAGGACATGCACCGAAAGCTTCGAGGGCTATATCCTGCGCGCGCTGGGGCGCGACTGGGGTGAGCGGCTGTTGCCGCGCGGGCTGGACATCACCTTTTGCGACCAGATCTTTCTGGTCGCCAGCGGGTTGATGTGGAATGTCTATTTCGCGGCACTGGCAATCTTCTTCGGCTTCTTTCTGGCCGTCGCGGTGGCGGTGGCGAAATTCTCTGATCGCGCGCTTTTGCGCATCCCCGCCAGCGCCTTTGTGTTCGCTTTTCGCGGCTCGCCGCTCTTCATCCAGTTCTTCTTCTTCTATTCGGCGTTTGTGCTTCTGCCGCGGGCGGGCATCGACATCCCGCTGGGGTTTACCACCATCACCGTGCAGACCTCGGCGCTGACCACGGCGCAGCTTGGCGGGTTGATCGTGCTGATCCTGAACACCACCGCCTATTCGGCAGAGCTGTTTTACGGCGCGCTGCGCACCATCCCCAAGGGCGATCTGGAAGCCGCCGATGCCTATGGCATGACGGGCCTGACCAAATTCCGCCGGGTGGTGTTTCCGTCCATGCTGCGGCTGGCCTGGCCCAGCTACACAAATGAGGCGATCTTCCTGACCCATTCCACCACGCTGGTCTTTCTGTCGGCCTTCCCCGCGCGCCAGCAAGCGGGCGAGGCGTTCTATTACGCGCGCTATTTCGTCGATCAGACCTTCAACCCCTTTGTCGCCTATCCGCTGGTGGCGGGGTATTTCATCCTGCTGACGCTGGCCATTATCGGCGTTTTCGGCATTGCCAACCGTTATCTGAACCGGCATCTGCCGCGCGAACGCCGCGCGCGCATTCGCTTCCGCCCGCAATATCTGAGATAGGCGATGACACCCGACCCCGCAACACTCCACAATATCCGCATCGCGATTTCCGATCTCAACGGGCAGGCCCGCGCCAAGCGCATGCCCGCCAGCGCCTATGAAAAGCTGATGGCGGGTCAGGCCAAGATGCCACTTTCGGCGCTCAATCTCGATATCTGGGGCAATGATATCGAAGGCAGCCCGCTGCTGTTCGAAACCGGCGATGCCGATGGGATGCTGCGCCCCACCGAACGCGGGCTTTTGCCCATGCCCTGGATCGGGCCAGAGGCCGCGATGCTGCCAATGGCGATGTATCACCCCGATGGCCGGGTATTCGCGGGCGACCCGCGTCATGCGCTGGCGGCTGTGGTGCAGCGGCTGGCGGCGATGGGGCTGCGCGCAGTCACCGCGACCGAGTTGGAATTCTACCTGATCGATGACACCGAGGCCGCCTTCCAGCCCCCGCGCAGCCCGGTCTCGGGTCGGCGCGCGATGGGGGCGGCCACGCTGTCACTGCGTATGCTTGATGAATTCAACGCTTTCTTTGACGCGCTCTATGCGGGCTGCGAGGCGATGGGGATCAATGCCGACACCGCCACCTCAGAGGCCGGGCCGGGCCAGTTCGAGATCAACCTCAATCACAGCGATGACCCGCTGCGCATGGCCGATGATACATGGCTGTTCAAGATATTGGTGCGGCGGCTGGCGCGTGCGCATGGCATGGCGGCCAGCTTCATGGCCAAGCCCTATGCGCAGGCCTCGGGCAGCGGGCTGCATCTGCATGCCTCGCTGCTGGATGGGCAGGGGCGCAACATCTTCGACAATGGCGGCGCAGAGGGCACGCAGGCGCTGCGCCACGCCATAGGGGGCGTGCTGGCGCTGATGCCGGCCTCGACACTGATCTTCGCGCCGCATGCCAACAGCTATGAAAGGCTCGTGCCCCATGCCCATGCGCCCACCGGCGTGGCCTGGGCCTATGAAAACCGCACCGCTTCGGTGCGCGTGCCGGTCGGGCCGCCCAGCGCGCGCAGGCTGGAACACCGCACCGCCGGGGGCGATGTGAACCCTTATCTGCTGATGGCCGCCGTGCTGGGGGCAACGGCGCTGGGGCTGGAAGACCGGATCACGCCGCCTGCGCCGATCACCGGCGATGCCTATGCCCAGACGCTGCCCCAGATCCCTGCCACATGGCAAGATGCGCTGGACGCCTTCACCGGATCCGCGGGGATGCAACATGTGTTCGACCCGATGCTGATCGACAATATGCGCCGCACCAAATTGCAGGAGATGGCAGGCATTGCCCAGATGGCGCCCGATGATATCCGCGCGCTCTATCTTGAAGCCGTGTGATCGCGCCGCGCGCGATCTGCCTGATGTCCCCGGCATCAGGCAGCGCCCGCAAGGGGTGCGGGGTCGGGTGGGTGGGTGCCCCTTGCGGGCGCTTTTCTTTGCCCCTTGCACCAGACCGCGCCGCGCATTAGGATTTGATCAAATTCTGACAAGAGACGCGCATGAAAATCGGTATCCTTCAGACGGGGCAGGCGCCTGACGAATTGCGCGCGACCCAGGGCGACTATCCGGCGCTGTTCGAACAGCTTTTGGCCGGGGCGGGCTTGGATTTTGCGACCTGGCATGTCGAGGCGATGGCGTTTCCCGCCACTGTCGATCAGGCCGATGGCTGGCTGATCACCGGCTCGCGCCACGGCGTCTACGAAGATCACCCCTTCATCGCGCCGCTGGAACAGTTCATCCGCGATGCTTTTGCTGCGGGCAAGCCGGTGGTGGGCATCTGCTTTGGCCATCAGATCATGGCGCAGGCGCTGGGTGGCAGGGTCGGCAAGTTTCCGGGCGGCTGGGCGGTGGGCGCGCAGGGCTATGAGTTCGAAGGCAAGCCGCTGGTGCTGAATGCCTGGCATCAGGATCAGGTGCTGGAACCGCCGCCACAGGCCCGCACGCTTGGCAGCAGCGATTTCTGCCGCTACGCCGCGCTGGGCTATGGCGATACCGGCTATTCGCTTCAGCCCCATCCCGAATTCGATGATGGCTTCATCAAGGGTCTGATTGAAGCGCGCGGCAAGGGCGTCGTGCCCGATGCGGTTCTGGATCAGGCGCGCCAGACTTTGGGCGGGGTGCGCGATAGCGCTGTCATCGGCGCGCGGATTGTTGCATTCTTCAAGGATCATCAGCGCAGCCGTGCGCAGCCCGGCTGACGCGGCAGAAAGGATATCACAGGTTATTCATGTCAGACTGGCGCGAACAAATCCCGCAATCGGCGCGCGACTACCTGTCCGGGCGTCGTCTGGACGAGGTCGAATGCATCATCGCGGATATGGCCGGTGTCGCCCGCGGCAAGGCCATGCCCGCCTTCAAATTCGGCGACGGGTCGAAATACTATCTGCCGACCTCGATCTTCCTGCAAACCATCACTGGTGGCTGGGCAGAGTTTCGCGACGGGGCCGATCTGGAACCCGACATGATCATGCGCCCCGATTTCACCACCGCCACCGCTGCACCCTGGACTGCCGACTGGACCTTGCAGATCATCCATGACGCCGAAGACCCCAATGGCGCCCCCATCCCCACAGCCCCGCGCAATGTCCTGAAGCGCGTGCTTGACCTCTATCGTCGCGAAGGCTGGACGCCGGTGATCGCGCCAGAGATGGAGTTCTTCTTTGTCGCGCGCAACACCGACCCGAACATGCCGATCATCCCGCCAATGGGGCGCTCCGGCAGGCGCGCGGCTGCGCGGCAGGCCTATTCGATGTCGGCGGTGGATGAATACGGCAAGGTGATTGACGACATCTATGATTTCGCCGAAGTGATGGGGCTGGAAATCGACGGCATCATGCAGGAAGGCGGTGCGGGCCAGGTCGAGATCAATCTGGTGCATGGCGACCCGCTGAAGCTGGCCGATCAGGTGTTCTATTTCAAGCGCATGATCCGCGAAGCCGCGCTGCGCCATGACATGTTCGCCACCTTCATGGCCAAACCGATCGAGGGCGAGCCGGGCAGCGCCATGCATCTGCATCATTCGGTGATCGACGCTGAAACCGGGCAGAACCTGTTTTCCACCGAAACCGGCGACAGCACCGACATGTTCATGCATTTCATCGGCGGGTTGCAGCGCCACCTGCCTTCGGCCGTGGCGCTGATTGCGCCCTATGTGAACAGCTATCGCCGCTATGTGCCGGATTTCGCCGCACCCATCAATCTGGAATGGGGCTATGACAACCGCACCACGGGGCTGCGCATTCCAATTTCCTCGCCGGCGTCGCGGCGGGTGGAAAACCGGCTGGCGGGGATGGATTGCAACCCCTACCTGGGCATCGCCGCCTCGTTGGCCTGCGGCTATCTGGGGCTGAAGGAACGCGTCGCCCCGCGCGAGGATTGCCGCACCAACGCCTATATGGATGAAGACGAATTGCCGCGCACATTGGGCAGCGCGCTGGACACCTTTGACGAGGCCGCGCGGCTGCATGAAATTCTCGACCCGGAATTCTGCCGCATCTATGCCGCAGTCAAGCGCGATGAATACAATGAATTCCTGCAGGTCATCAGCCCCTGGGAACGTGAACATCTGCTGCTGAATGTATGAGCCGCATGAACCTGCTTTTTGCCAATGACCATGCGGGGCAGTATCCGCCCAGCTATTATGCGGCCACTGCCACCCCGCTGGCGCCTTGTCCAAGGCTGAAAGGCGCGCATAAGGCCGATATCTGCGTCATAGGTGCGGGCTATACCGGGCTGTCGGCGGCGCTGCATCTGGCCGAGCGGGGCTATTCGGTGATGGTGCTGGAAGCCCATCGCGTGGGCTTTGGCGCCTCGGGGCGCAATGGCGGGCAGGTCGGGCCGGGCCAGCGCATCGAACAGGACCGGATCGAGGCGATGTTCGGCCCAGAGATCGCGCGCAAGCTGTGGGATGTCGGGCTGGAAGCGCGCGATCTGGTGGTTGACCTGATCACCCGCCATGACATGGATTGCCCGTTTCGCCCTGGTGTGGTGCACGCTGACTGGCGCGCGCGCGATCTGCCCCATGCCCATGCCTATGCAGAAAAGCTGGCGCGCGATTATGGTTATGACCGGATCGAGGCGCTGGACCGCGCGGGCGTGCAGGCCATTGTCAAGGCACCGGCCTATCAGGGCGGGGTGCTGGATCACGGGGCAGGCCATGTCCACCCGCTGCGCTATGCGCTGGGGCTTGCGCGCGCGGCACAGGCGGCGGGTGCGCAGATATTCGAAAACTCGCTGGTGGTGGATATCGCGCAGGGCCAGAAGGCGCGGGTTCAGACCGAATATGGCCATGTCAAGGCCGATCATGTCATCCTTGCCGCAAATGGCTACCTGGGCGGGCTGGCACCGAAAGTGGCCGCGCGGGTCATGCCGATCAATAATTTCATCATCGCCACCGAACCATTGGCGCAGGGCACGGTTCTGACCCGCGATGTGGCCGTGGCTGACAGCAAGTTCGTGATCAACTACTTCCGCCTGTCGCAAGACGGGCGGCTGTTGTTCGGGGGCGGGGAAAGCTATGGCTATCGCTTCCCTGACATCATCAGAACCGTGCGCAAGCCGATGTTGCAGGTGTTTCCGCAGCTGCAAGACACGCGCATCGATTATGCCTGGGGCGGGACGCTGGCCATCACCATGACGCGGCTGCCCTGTTTCATGCGGGTGGCGCCCAATATCCTGTCGGCCTCGGGCTATTCGGGGCATGGGGTGGCGCTGGCCACGCTGGCGGGCAAGATCATGGCCGAAGCCGTGGCCGGGCAGGCAGAGCGTTTTGATCTGATGGCAGGGCTGAAACTGCCGCGCTTTCCCGGCGGGCGCGCGCTGCGCAGCCCGCTGCTGGCGCTGGCAATGACATGGTTTGCCCTGCGCGACCGGCTGGGGCTGTAGCGCGCGGCTCTACTTGTTCAGCTTTGACAGCTTCTGCTGCAATTCGGCCAATTGCTTCTTGATCTCGTCCAGATCGTCGCCGCCATCCTTGTCGTCTGACGCCCCGGCCGTGCCGGGCCATCCGGCCATCATGGTTTTCATGAAGGCCTGTTGCTGGCGCTGCATTTCCTCGAATCCCGGCATCGCGGCCATCGGGCTGGCGCGGGTCATGTTTTCAACCATCTTGGACTGGCCCTCGCGCAGCATCTCGAAGGACATCGCAAGGAATTGCGGCACCACGCTTTGCGCCTGGGTGGTGTAGCTGCGCACCAGATCGGTCAGCACGCCCAGCGGCAGAACATTCTCACCGCGGCTTTCATGCTCTGCGATGATCTGCAAAAGATACTGGCGTGTCAGGTCATCGCCTGATTTCAGATCGACGATCTGCACTTCGCGCCCGGCGCGGATGAAACCCGCGATATCTTCAAGCGTGACGTAATCGCTGGTCTCGGTGTTATAGAGCCTGCGGCTGGCGTAGCGCTTGATCAGCAGCGGCTTTGGGTCTTCGGTCATCTTCGTCCCCTCCCGAGACTTTTGCATTGCAGCAAGATTAGGACAGGCGAATGCAAAAGAAAAGGGCGAGCGTTGAACGCTCGCCCCCTGATGCGGCCCGAATGGGAGGAGGAACGGGCCTTGCGAAGTCTGGCAGCTTACTTCGCCGAAGCGGTCTTGGCAGCTTTGGTCGCGGTGTCGGTGGCTTTCTTGACAGCAGCCGCGGTTTCTTCCTGCATGTCCTTGCCGGCAGCCATCAGCAGCTCGACCGTGTCCATCTGGACTTTTTTCGCGATTTCAGCGAAAGCGGCAACATGCTCGGCAGCCATTTCAGCCGAAGCCGAAGCGAAATCGGTGACGGATTTGGAGTAGTCAGCCGGGTCTTCCTTGACGGTCGAAACTTCGCCGACCTTGGCCAGGGTTGCCTTGGTCCATTTGGTCGAAACTTCGGTCGACTTCTCGGCAGCTTCCAGAGCAACCTTGCTCATCTTCTCTGCCAGAGCGGCTTGCGATTTGAACGCGTCCTGCATCGCGGTGGTGTCCACCGGGAATGCGCCCATCATGTCTTTCATCAGCTTGGTGTAGTCGGGGTTTGCAGCAGCCATGTCAGCTCTCCTTGGTTAACTGGTCCGCAGTTTGCGTCGTGCTCTCTGCGTCTGCACATAATATGCACGCTGCAGCGCAGCATTTCAAGGATTTTTTCTGCACTGCAGCATTTTTTCGGCTGCAAGATGCCAAGCCTATGACATATCTTCGTTTTTCGTGCTGATGACATAGGTGCCGGGGGCATCTGCCAGCGCGGGATAACCCGAATCACCAGGAATGCGGGCCTCGACCATCGCGCCCGAGCGCCGTTTCAGCCAGGCTTCCCAGCGCGGCCACCATGATCCTTCATGGAATTCTGCCGCTTCCAGCCACTCTTCGGGGGTGCCTTCGGGCTTGGGGCCGGCATAATGGCCGTACTTCATTTTCGAGGGTGGGTTGATGATCCCCGCGATATGGCCCGATTGCGACAGGATGAAGTTCTTGTCGCGACTGCCCATCCTTGTCACGCCGCGGAAACTGGACCGCCATGCCGCGATATGATCGGTTTCGCAGGCAATCGCGCAAAGTGGATGTTTGACATCCGCGATGCTGACCTCCTCGCCGCAGATGCTGAACGTCGCTCCGGCAAAGCGGTCGGTCTGGCACAGCCCGCGCAGATATTCGACACACATCCGCCCCGGCAGGTTGGTGCCGTCGCCATTCCAGTAGAGAAGGTCGAAGGCAGGCGGTGCCTCGCCCATCATGTAACTGCGAATGGCCGGACCATAGATCAGGTCGTTGCTGCGCAGGAAGGAAAAGGTGCGCGACATGAAGAAACTGTCCAGATAGCCGCTGTCATTGCATTCGGCCTCGATCCCGTCGACGAAATCATCTTCAAGGAACACGCCGACCTCTCCCTGATCGGAAAAATCCGTCAGCGTCGTGAAGAAGGTGGCAGAGCGCACGGATTTGTCCTTGCGCTTGTTCATCAGCGCCAGCGTCAGCGACAGGGTGGTGCCGGCAATGCAATAGCCCACGGCATTGACCTGGTTTTCGCCCGTGATCTCGCGCGCGACGCGGATCGCTTCCAGATAGCCCTCTTCGACATAGGTATCCATGCCGACATCGGCATAGCTTGCATCGGGGTTCACCCAGGACACGATGAACAGCGTGTAGCCCTGATCGACGATCCATTTGATCAGGCTGTTCTGGGGTTTCAGATCCATGATGTAGAATTTGTTGATCCAGGGCGGGAAGATCATCACGGGCGTGCGATGCACCTTTTCAGTGCTTGGTGCATACTGGATCAGTTCGAACATGCGGTTGCGGAACACCACCTTGCCCGGCGTGGTGGCCAGATTTTCGCCGACCCTGAAAGCGTCCTTGTCGGCCAGCGTGACCAGCAATTCGCCGTCATTGGCTTCGACATCGCGGACCAGGTTTTCCAAGCCCCTGATCAGGCTTTCGCCCTCGGTTTCAACCGCTTTCATCAGCGCATCGGGGTTGGTGGCGATGAAGTTCGTGGGCGCCATCATATCGGCGATCTGCTGGGTGAAATAGCCCAGCCTGCGTTTTTCGCGCGGCGACAGCGTCTCCAGATCCTCGACCGTGCGCTGCATGGCCTCTGTGGCCATCAGATATTGCTGCTTGATATAGTTGAAATAGGGGTGCGTCTTCCATAACGGGTTCGAGAATCGCCGGTCATCGGGGGTGTTGTCCTCGGGCGGATGCAGCTTTCCGCCGCGCAACGCCTCCTGCGCCTCGACCACGTGCTTCAGCGACTTCCCCCAATAGTCGATCTGCTTTTCAAGAACCTTTGACGGGTTCTTGACCATCTCGCTCCAATAAGCGGCGGTGGCTTGCAGAAACATGTCCGTATCAGGGGCTTGCAGGCTGGGGCGCGGCATCTTGCGCTGTGCAAGCGCATTGGTCAGGCGCGCTGTCAGCTCTTCGATGCGTGCCATATTTGCCTTCATCCGTTCGGCTTTTGCATCATCATCATATTCGGACATTGTCATGGAAAGATTTCCCCCCTATCCTTCGCTAGTGCAGAATATCGACACTGCAAATTATGTAAACCTGTGAATCCGGTTTTGTTTCAGGGCACGCGGGTTGGTGGAAAGGATACGGGCATGAAGGGCATGGCGACCTATGATCTGATGGAAACCATCCGCAACACGAATGAGTGGATGGGCGCGTCAGCGCGGGCGTTTGCATCATATCCGATCTGGGGCATGGTGCCAAATCCGATGTTCAAGGTCATGTCCGCCTGGGGCCGTGTCACGGAGCGCAGTTTCGCGCGCATGGTGATCAAGCCCGATTGGGGCATCACCTCTGTTGTTGCCGAAGACGGGCGCGACCATATCGTCGAAGAGGTGGTGGAAATCGCCCGCCCCTTTGGCGATCTTTTGCGCTTCAAGGTGCATGGCCGCCCCGAAAAGGACCGCCGCGTTCTGATCTGCGCGCCGATGTCGGGCCATTACGCAACGCTGCTGCGCTCTACCGTGGCCAGCCTGCTGCCCGATTGCGAGGTCTGGATCACCGACTGGCATAATGCCCGCGATATCCCGGTTTCCGAAGGCAAGTTCGATATCGAGGATTATACTCTCTATCTGGTTGATTTCATGCGCTATCTGGGGCCGGATACGCATGTGCTGGCAGTCTGCCAGCCAGTGCCGCTGGCGCTGGCCGCCACCGCCTATCTGGCAGAGCTGGACCCCGAGGCCCAGCCGCGCACCCTGACTTTGACCGGGGGGCCGGTCGATCCCCATGCCGCGCCGACCGAGGTGACGGATTTCGGGCGCAGCGTGACAATGGGCCAGCTTGAACATCTGGCGATCCAGCGCGTGGGTTTCAAATACCCCGGCGTGGGGCGGCTGGTCTATCCGGGGCTGTTGCAGCTTGGCGGCTTCATCTCGATGAATATCGATCGCCATGCACAGGCGTTTTCCGACAAGATCACCGCTGAAGCGCGCGGCACGGGCGGCGAGCGTGACAAGCATAACCGCTTCTATGATGAATATCTTGCGGTGATGGACATGACCGCAGAATTCTACCTCTCTACGGTTGAACGCATCTTCAAGGACCGCGAGATTGCACGCAATGAATTCGTGGTCGATGGCCACAGGGTCGATATCGGCAAGATCACGCAAGTGGCGGTCAAGGTGGTCGAGGGCGAGGAAGACGATATCAGCGCACCCGGCCAGTGCCTTGCCGCGCTTGATCTGCTGACCGGGCTGAGCGACGACCAGAAGGCCAGCCATCTGGAACCCGGCGCGGGCCATTACGGCATCTTTGCGGGCAAGTCCTGGCGCAACAATATCCGCCCGTTGGTGATGGACTTCATGGACGCCCATTCCGGCCCCCGCGAGGGCCGTCCGAAACTGCGCAGCGTCGCCACTGGCGGCTGAGGGGCTGCCGTGCCGGAGATAGCAGCGCCTGATGACAAGACCCGCGCGTGACTGACGCCGCGCACCCGCCGCAGCCTGCCCCCGGCTGGCCGGACCCGGCGCAGGTTCTGAAGCTGGCGGAATTGCTGGTGCGCTGGCCCAGCGTCGGTGGCACCGCGGGAGAGGCCGAATTTGCCCCCCGCCTGCACGCGCATCTGGCGCAATGGCCCTGTTTCCGCGCCAATCCCGATGATCTGGTGTTGCTGGACAGTCATGGCAGCCCGATGACCCGCAATCTGGTGGCCATCATCCGCGGCACCGGCAGCCGCGCGCTGGCGCTGGCGGGGCATTATGACACGGTGGCAATTGACAATTATCATGATCTGGCCCCGCTGGCCTGCCAGCCGGACAAACTGCTGAAGGCGCTGCTCGATGATCTGTCATCGCGCCCGCTTACCGCGCAGGAGGCCCGCGCGCGCGACGATCTGGCCAGTGGCGATTTTGTGCCTGGTCGCGGGATGCTGGACATGAAATCGGGGCTGGCCGCCGGGCTTGCGGTGCTGGAACGCTTCGCCAGCCTGCCCGACCGCCAAGGCAATCTGGTGATGCTGATCACCCCTGATGAAGAACGCGAAAGCCGTGGCATGCGTGCGCTGCGCCGCGATCTGCCCGCGTTGATGAACGCGCGCGGGCTGCGCATCGAGGGCGCGATCAACATGGATGTGACCTCTGATCAGGGGGACGGGCAGGCGGGCCGCGCGGTCTATCATGGCAGCATCGGCAAGCTTCTGCCCTTTGCGCTGGTGATCGGGCAATCGGCCCATGCCGCCTATCCGTTCGAAGGCTCCAGCGCGGCGCTGATCGGCGCCGAGATAGTGCGCGCCATTGAGGGCAATGCCGCGCTGGCTGACACAGATGGCGGGGATATCGCGCCCCCGCCGATCTGTCTGGAGGCGCGCGATCTGCGCGGCGGCTATGAAGTCACCACCCCTGAACGCGTCTGGCTGTCGTTCAACTGGCTGTATCAGTCGGGCAGTGCGGCAGAGCGCTTCGCGCAATTCCATGATCTGGTGGCCGGGGCCGCAGAGCAGGCACAGCGCGCCTTCGCCGCAAAGGCTGCGGATTTCGCAGCACTTTCGGGCACAACCGGCACGCGCGCGGAAGCGGCCGCAGCGCCGATCCTCACACTGGCTGAATTGCGCGCGCGCGCCTGCCCTGATGCGCGCGCCCGCGCGGCTTTCGCGGAATTCGAGCAGGGCTTGGCGCAGATCGACAACCCGCTGGAACTGTCGCGGCGGCTGGTCGAATGGCTGGTCGATGCCGCGCAACTGACCGGCCCTGCCGTGGTGGTGGGGTTCGCCGGGCTGCATTACCCGCCCGCGCGGCTGGACCCGGCGCGGCGGCGCGATGGCGCGCTGTTGCGCGCGATTGCCCGCGCCCAGGCGGCACTGAACGATGACCCGCAGGCGCGGCTGCTGCACCGGCCCCATTTTCAGGGCATTTCCGATATCAGCTTTCTGGGTCAGCCCGCGCAGGCAGGGGCAGAGGTGGTTGCCGCCAACACCCCCGCCGCGCGGCTGGTGGACCGGCCGGAACCGGACGCGCTGGACTTCCCGGTGGTCAATATCGGCCCCTGGGGGCGCGAATTTCACCAAAAGCTGGAACGGGTCTACGCGCCCTATGCCTTCCAGACCCTGCCGCGGATTCTGGCGCTGGTGGCGGCGCATTTCCTGGGTCAGGACGACACAGCCCCGCGCTGAGGCGGTATCCGGCCTGCCTGCACGCCGCGCTGCTGGCAGAAAACCGCTTTCCCCTATGCCCCGAACTGGTCTAAACCACCATCAAGCCGCAGCAAGGGGACATACATGGCGCGCGTTCTGATTACCTCGGCCCTGCCGTATATCAACGGGATCAAGCATCTGGGCAATCTGGTCGGTAGCCAGTTGCCCGCCGATCTTTATGCCCGCTATTGCCGCGCGCGCGGGCATGAGGTGATGTTCATCTGCGCCACCGACGAACACGGCACCCCTGCCGAGCTGGCGGCGGCCAAGGCAGGCCAGCCCGTGGCGCAATACTGTGCCGAAATGCATCAGGTTCAGGCCGATCTGGCGCGCGGCTTCGGGCTGTCCTTCGACCATTTCGGGCGTTCTTCCAGCGCGCGCAACCATGCGCTGACCCAAGCCTTGGCCGCGCGTCTGGGCGCGGCCGGGCTGATTCAGGAAGTGGCGGAAAAACAGGTATATTCCCATGCGGATGGGCGCTTTCTGCCCGACCGCTATATCGAGGGAACCTGCCCCAATTGCGGCTATGAACGCGCGCGGGGGGACCAGTGCGAAAACTGCACCAAGCAGCTGGATCCCACCGATCTGATCAATCCGCGCTCGGCGGTATCCGGCTCGACCGATCTGGAAGTGCGCGAGACCCGCCATCTGTATCTGCGCCAGTCATTGATGCGCGAAAAGCTTGATCAGTGGATCGACAGCCAGCGCGGCTGGCCGCTGCTGACGACCTCTATCGCCAGGAAATGGCTGCATGATGGCGACGGGCTTCAGGATCGGGGCATCACCCGAGATCTGGATTGGGGCGTGCCGGTGCAGTTTGACGGTGCGCCCTGGGGCGGGATGGAGGGCAAGGTGTTCTATGTCTGGTTTGACGCGCCCATCGAATATATCGCCGCGACCGCCGAATGGGCCGATGCCAACGGGCTGGACGATGCCGCATGGCGGCGCTGGTGGCGCACCGATGAGGGCGCACAGGATGTGCGCTATGTCCAGTTCATGGGCAAGGACAATGTACCCTTCCACACGCTGAGCTTTCCGGCCACGCTGATGGGGTCGGGCGAGCCGTGGAAACTGGTCGATTACATCAAGTCGTTCAACTATCTGAATTATGATGGCGGGCAGTTTTCCACCAGCCAGGGGCGCGGCGTGTTCATGGACACGGCGCTGGAATTGCTGCCCGCCGATTACTGGCGCTGGTGGCTGCTGTCCCATGCGCCCGAAAACAGCGACGCTGAATTCACATGGGAGAATTTTCAGGTATCGGTGAACAAGGATCTGGCCGATGTGTTGGGCAATCTGGTGTCGCGGGTGACGAAATTCTGCCGCTCGAAATTCGGCGAAACGGTGCCCGAAGGCGGGGAACATGGCCCGCGCGAGGCGCAGCTTATGGCTGATCTGACCGCGCGGCTGCGCGCCTATGAGGCGCAGATGGAAGCAATGGAAATCCGCAAATCGGCGGGTGAATTGCGCGCGCTCTGGGTGTTGGGCAACGAATATCTGCAGGAAGCCGCGCCCTGGGCGACCTACAAGTCCGACCCCGACAGGGCGGCCATGCAGATCCGGCTGGCGCTGAACCTGATCCGGTTTTATGCCGTCGTCTCGCGCCCCTTCATCCCTGATGCGGCACGCGCGGTCATGGCGGCGATGGGCTGCGATGACTGGTCCTGGCCCGATGACGTGGCTATGGCCCTTGGCACCTTGCCCGCGGGCCATGGCTTCACCACGCCCGAGGTGTTGTTTGCCAAGATCACCGATGCGCAACGCGGCGAGTGGGAAGCTTGCTTTGCCGGGCCGCGCTGAGATCGCGGGTGAAAAGGGCTTGTGCCCGCCGCCTGATACCTGATAGAAATGGTGGGGCTTAAGGCAGCCGGGATCTGATGTGACGGACAGCCACCTGTGAGCGTTCACATCCACCCGGCTGAAGGAATTTCCCATGAAAAGAAGAACTGCGCTGATTGCCGCATTGGCCCTGAGCACAATGCCCGTATTTGCTGATGAACGTGTTGACCATTACGCCGCCGAGGGTTCGGCGACTCTGGCCGAAGCGCTCGACAATTTTTCAACCTATAACAAGCGCATGGCGGCTGTTCTGGCCCGCCCGGAAATGACGCGGGACAATATGGAGGATATCCACCAGCTAACCTATACGCTGGAAGTTGCCCTTGAAAGGATCATCGCCGAGGCAACCGAACTGGCCGATCTGCTGGAAGAGGTTCATCTGGCCTCTGAAGGGGCAGATGCAGAAAAACTCGTGGGGCTTTCCAAGGCTTATCTGGCCGTAGCCCGGCAGCTTGTGCCTTGAGTGCATGACCCGAGGGTGGCGTAGCGCCCGCGCCTGATCATTCCCACCTTCGGGTTCACAGAGCCCGCGCATCGGCCATGTTGGCGCAGCCTTGAGCCGAAGCGGATCAGCGCTGTGGCGCCCGCAAGCGGCACCCGCCCGCCCGCCCATGCACGGCTTGCGGGCGCGCCCGATGCGGTGCCCGCATCGGGCAAGAATCACCTTGGGGTACCGACCGACGCTGTAGTGAAACTCGACCAGGCTTGAGCAGTTGGCTGCATTGCGGCTTGGGGCAGGGCGCTGGTTGCAGCGCTTTGGCCCTGTTTGCGCGGGGATGCGGGCCTTCCGGCCCGCTACCTTCGGTGAGAGTATTTGGCGCAAGATGAAGTCGGGGCGCGGATGATGGGTTTCATCTGGCACAAGCTGATCGGGGACAATTCCAGCGGGTTGTTTTGCGGGGGCTTTTGCGGGCATGGCGGCGCGCCTTGGGGCAGTCGCGCTGTCAAGCAAGCAGTGTTGTTGTGGTTTTGTCATTTGACCTGATTGCCCGCGCGAAGGTTTCCATTGAAACAAAATATCGTTTTCATGCCTGTCTTCGACATATTCGGAAAGGTGCATGCGATCTTCGCAAGAATGTCACGCGTTAGCCGAATGTGCTGGAAAAAAAGGGTTCACAGTCCTGACCTACTGTGCTCTTTATCAATGCGCGCGCCATGAAAGGCCGCGCCAGAACAATAAGCTTCATGGGAGGAAAACATGGATCGTCGTTCATTTCTTAAGACCTCGGCGCTGGGGGGCACGGCTGCGGCGGCCTCGACGCTGGCCGCGCCGGCCGTTGCGCAGGGGCGCATCACCTGGCGCATGGTCACGACCTGGCCGCGCAATTTCCCCGGTCTGGGCACTGGCGCGCAGCGCGTCGCCGACCGCATCAATGCCGCTGCTGATGGCGCGCTGACGATTGAGGTCTTTGCCGCAGGCGAGATGGTTCCCGCGCTGCAATCGCTCGATGCCGTCATCGACGGCTCGGCCGAGATGAGCCACGGCGCGGCCTATTACTGGCTGAACAAGTCACAGGGTCTGGGCTTCTATACCGGGGTGCCCTTTGGCATGACCTCGCGCGAATTGGCGGCCTGGATGCGTTATCTGGGCGGGCAGGAGCTGTGGGACGACATCTATGATGATTTCGGCGTGCAAGGCTTCCTGTCGGGTGATACCGGCACCCAGGCTGGCGGTTGGTTCCAGAACGAACTGACCGGCATCGAGGATGTTCAGGGTCTGCGCTTCCGCACACCGGGTCTGGGTGGTCAGGTCTGGCAGAAGATGGGGGCCTCGGTCACCAACCTTGCCGGGGGCGAAATCTTTGCCGCGCTGCAATCGGGCGCGCTGGATGCGGCCGAATTCGTCGGCCCCTATAATGACCGCGCGCTGGGCTTCCATCAGGTGCGCAACCATTACTATACCAGCTCGTTCATCGAACCCGGTCTGGCGACCGAACTGGTGGTGGACAAGGCCAAATATCAGGAACTGCCGACCAATCTGCAAAGCATCATTCGCGATGTCTGCCAGGCCGAATATGATCAGGTGCCGTCGGAATTCTATGCCAATGACCCGATTGCGCTGGCCGATATGGTCGAAAATCACGGCACCATCGTCCACAAGGACTGGCCCGACAGCATTCTTGAGGCCGGTGCAAGAGCGTCGCGCGAGCTGATCGTGGAAATCCTTGACAGTGGTGACGCAAAGACCAAGGCCACGGCAGAGAGCTTCGTGAAGAACCTCAACCTGCTGCGCACCCGGACCGAGAATACCGATCTGACCTTCGCGCTGGCGCGCGAGAAGTATTTCGACATTTCCGATCTGGGCTGATCCGCCGGTCAGGCTTCATGCCTGATCGAAACCGAAATCGCAGGGCTGCCCCGGACGCATCCGGGGCAGCCCGCCACTTGTTAACACTCACCGGAGGCAGCCGTGACAGCGCTTTCTTATCTGATGCGCCTGATCAATCTGACCAACCGCCTGATCGGCAATATCTTCATGTGGCTGTCGGTCGGCATTGTGCTGGTCTGCTTCTGGGTGGTGGTGGAACGCTATGTCTTCCTGAACACCCGGCTCTGGATGCAGGATCTGTATCCGTGGATGAACGGGGTGATGTTCACCGCGGTTGCAGGCTATGCGCTGTATCGCAATGATCATGTGCGGGTGGACATCTTTTATCGGCCTGCCTCCACCCTGCGCAAGGCATGGCTGGATTTGCTGGGGGTGTGCATCTTCCTGCTGCCCTTTGCCTGGGTGGTGTGGACCTTTTGCCTGCCTTTCGTGCAGCGCTCGATCCGGCTGATGGAAGCCTCGGCCAATCCCGGCGGCATGCCGGGGCTTTGGGTTCTAAAAAGCTTCATCATTGTCTTTGCCGTGGTAATCGCGCTGCAAGGGGTGGCAATGGCGATCCGGTCGATCCTGATCATTGCCGGACGCTATGATCTGGTGCCGGACGACTACAAATACAAATACGATACGGAGCACGGCTGAGATGGACCCCGTTCTGATTGGCGAGATCCTCGCCGGGCTGATGTTCTTTGTCGTGATCGGCTTTTTGCTGATCGGGTTTCCGGTGGCCTTCACACTGGCCGGAACCTCGGTGCTGTTTGCCTATCTGGGCGTCTATTTCGGCGTGTTCGACCTGTCGAACCTGCGCGCGCTGGCCGGGCGCTACACAGGCTACATGATCAACGAGGTGCTGGTCGCGGTGCCCTTGTTCATCTTCATGGGGGTGATGCTGGAACGCAGCAATATCGCCGAGCAGCTTTTGTCCACGATGGGCCGCCTGTTCGGCAATATGCGCGGGGGCTTGGGGATATCGGTGATTCTGGTGGGCGCGCTGCTGGCGGCGTCCACGGGCGTTGTCGGCGCGACAGTGGTCACGATGGGGCTGATCAGCCTGCCGGCGATGATGCGCGCGGGCTATGACCCGAAACTGGCCTGCGGCTCGATCTGCGCCAGCGGCACGCTGGGCCAGATCATCCCGCCCTCGACCGTGTTGATCTTCATGGGCGACATGATTGCGGGCATGAACAGCCAGGTGCAGATGAGCCTTGGCAATTTCGCCCCCAAGACCGTGTCGGTGGGCGATCTGTTTGCGGGTGCGATGATCCCCGGTCTGCTGCTGGTGGTGCTGTATATCGGCTATATCATCTTCAAGGCAATTTTTGACCCCGAAAGCTGCCCGGCCACGCCCGTCCCGCCGGAAGAAAAGAAAGGGTTGTGGAAGGAAATCCTGTTCGCCCTTGTTCCGCCGCTTCTGCTGATCACCGCCGTGCTGGGGTCGATTCTGGGCGGCATTGCCACCCCGACAGAGGCCGCTTCGGTCGGGGCCGTGGGTGCAACGCTGCTGGCGGCGCTGCGCTGGCGGCTGTCATTCGCCGTGTTCATGGAAGTGGCGCGGCGCACGGCGGTGATCACCTCGATGATCTTCATCATCCTGTTTGGCGCGTCGGTCTTTGCCATCGTGTTCCGGCAGATGGGGGGCGACCATCTGGTGCGCGAATTCCTGACCTCGATGCCCGGCGGCGCACTGGGCGCGATGATCGTGGTGATGATCATCATGTTCGTTCTGGGCTTCATTCTGGACACGTTCGAGATCATCTTCATCGTGCTGCCGATCACCGCGCCCACGCTGTTGCTGCTGGGGGTTGATCCGGTCTGGCTGGGGGTGATGATCGGCGTCAATCTGCAAACCAGCTTCCTGACACCGCCTTTCGGCTTCTCGTTGTTCTATCTGCGCGGGGTGGCGCCGAATTCGGTTTCGACCGGCATGATCTATCGCGGGGCGATTCCTTTCGTGCTGTTGCAGATTGTGGGGATTGCGCTGCTGTTCATCTTCCCCGGTCTGGTATTGTGGCTGCCCTCGGTTCTGTTCTGACGCTGTCCGCCGCCCGAACCACCCCTGCCGCGCCCGCGATGCCGGGTTTTGCGCGCGCGCAGGCCGGTTGTGATGGCTGACACGGCGATTGGGCGGGAAAACCGCTTGACCTTTGGGCGGGGCTTTAGTTGAACCGGCCCGGACTCTGGATGTGATAGGACACGGCCCTTCATGAACGATCAGAACCGCAATCTGCTACTGGCCTTCGCGCTCAGCCTTCTGGTGCTTGTCGGATGGATGTGGATGTTCCCGCCCCCCGAACCGCCGGTGCAAGACCCTGCCGAGGTCGCGGAACTTGCCGCCGATGCAGATGAAAGCGCGCGCGCGATGGGCGAGGCAGAGGCCGAAGCGCCCGAGGCAGAGCTGCCCCGCATCGAGATCGACACCCCGCGCCTGACCGGATCGATCAACCTGATGGGCGGGCGCATCGATGACCTGTCGCTGAAGGATTACCGCGAAACCGTGGAACCCGGCGCAGATATCGTCCAGCTTCTGAAACCCGAAGCACAGCCCGAGGCGTTTTATGCGCTTTATGGCTGGCGTCCGGGCCGCGATATGGGCTGGGATGATGTGCCCGGTGCCACCACGCCCTGGCAACTGATCGAAGGCAGCCGCCTGTCGCCCGGCAGCCCTGTCATGCTGGAATGGGTCAATGCGGCCGGGCTGCGCTTTACCCAGCGCTTCGAGGTGGACGAGAACTACATGTTCACCGTCACCCAGGGGGTTGAAAACACCGGCGATGTCACCGCGCGCATGGCCCCTTACGGGCTGCTGTCGCGGCATGGCGAGCCATCGGATCTGGAAAACTTCTTCATCAGCCATGAAGGCTTCATCGAAGTGGCCGATGGCCGCCTGAACGAAGACAGCTACCGCAATGTTCGCAATTTCAGCGTGCATGATCAGGAACGCACCAATGCGCGCGTGACCGATGTCACTGAGAATGGCTGGCTGGGCATTTCCGATAAATACTGGATGGCGATGCTGGCCCCGCAGCCGGGACAAAGCTTTACCGCCGTGTCGCGTTATATCCCCGGCCGCGATGTCTATCAGACCCGCGCCGATCTGCCCACCATCACGGTTGGACCGGGCGAACGCGATCAGGTCCGCACGATGCTGTTTGCCGGGGCCAAGGAATGGACCGTCATCCGCAATTATGAAAGCGATCTGGGAATTGACCGCTTCATCGATGCGATCGACTGGGGCTGGTTCTTCTTCCTGACCAAGCCGATCTTTGCCACGCTCTATTTCATCAACGGCATCATCGGCAATATGGGCTGGTCGATCATCACCCTGACCCTGCTGATCAAGGCGGTTCTGCTGCCGCTGGCATGGAAATCCTATGTCAGCATGGCCAAGATGAAAGAGCTTCAGCCAGAGATGATGGCGATCAAGGAACGCGCAGGCGATGACCGGCAGGTCATGCAGCAGGAGATGATGAAGCTTTACAAGGAAAAGAAGGTCAACCCGGCGGCGGGCTGTCTGCCGATCCTGTTGCAGATCCCGATCTTCTTCTCGCTCTACAAGGTGATCTTCGTCACCATCGATCTGCGCCATGCGCCGTGGTTCGGGGTATTCAATGACCTGTCGGCCCCGGACCCGACCTCTATCTTCAACTTCTTCGGCTGGCTGCCCTGGGCGGCCCCGCATCCCGACAGTTTTCTGTCGCTGATCTTCATCGGCATCCTGCCGATTCTGCTGGGCGTGTCGATGTGGTTGCAGATGAAGCTGAACCCGACACCGACCGAACCGATCCAGCAGGCGGTGATGACCTGGATGCCGTGGATCTTCATGTTCATGCTGGGCTGGTTCGCCTCGGGGCTGGTGCTGTACTGGATCGCGAACAACGTGATCACCTTTACCCAGCAATATTCGATCATGGCGATGAATGGCTCGCGGCCTGATCTTCTGGGCAATATCGGTGTCAAGAAGAAGGGCAAGGGCTAGCGCAATGACAGGGTGGCGGCTGGCGCATATCTTCCGCCATCCCATCAAGGCGCATGGGCGGCAGGAACTGTCCGGTGTCCTGCTTGCGGCCGGGCGCTGCCTGCCCCATGACCGGGCCTGGGCCGTTGCGCATGAGGCCGCGCGGCTGGTCGCGGGCTGGAACCCCTGCATGAACTTCACCCGTGGCGCCAAGACCCCCGCGCTTCAGGCGATCACTGCCGAATTTGACGAGGGCACAGGCCAGATCACCCTGACCCATCCTTCGCGCGCGCCGGTCAGCTTTGACCCTGACAGCGCCGAAGGGCAGGCCGCCTTCCTGAACTGGGTTGCGCCGCTGATGGCGGGCGGGCGCGCGCAGCCCGCGCGGCTGGTCAGTGCAGGCCGCGGCATGACCGATACCGATTATGAAAGCGTGTCCCTGCTGAACCTGTCTTCCCTGCGCGCGCTGTCGCAGCGCGCGGGGCGCGATCTTGGGCTGGACCGCTGGCGCGGCAATCTGTGGCTTGACGGGCTGGCCCCCTGGGAAGAGTTTGACCTGATCGGGCGCGAGATCAGCATCGGCGCAGCGCGGCTGGCGATTCGCGAACGCATTGGCCGCTGCCGCGCCACAATGGTCGATTGCGCCACCGGCCGGATTGATCTGGACATGCTCGCCTTGCTGGAACAGGCTTATGAGCACAGTGATTTCGGCGTCTATGCCGTGGTCACACAGCCCGGCCCGATCCGTGCCGGCGACAAGGTGGAGATTGTCCAATGACCGCGCTGCCCTTCCCGCTGGCCCCCGAACCCGATGCCTTCGCGCTGGAAGCAGGCCGCAAGCTGCTGACCGGCCAGGTCGAATTCCTGAAGGGCGTGGTTGCGATGGATGGCCTGCCCCCTGCCGACCGGATGGAAGTCTGTTTCGCGGGGCGTTCGAATGTCGGCAAATCCAGCCTGATCAACGCCTTGACAGGGCGCAAGGCGATTGCGCGCACCTCGAACACGCCGGGGCGCACGCAGGAAATCAACTATTTCACTGTTGGCGACAGCCATTATCTGGTCGATCTGCCGGGTTACGGCTTTGCCAAGGCGCCGGTGCCGGTGGTGGAAAAATGGCAGCGCCTGCTGAAATCCTATCTGTCAGGCCGCGCCACGCTGCGCCGCGCCTTCCTGCTGATTGACATGCGCCACGGGGTCAAGGATGTGGATGCCCAGATCATGAAGCTGCTGGACCAGTCGGCCGTCACCTTTCAGGTGGTGCTGACCAAGGCCGACAAGCTGGGCGCGGCGGCGCAGGAAAAGACGCTGGCGCAGCTGCGCGCGGCCCTGGCGCGTCACCCTGCGGCCTATCCCGAACTGGTTGTCACCTCGTCTGAAAAGGGCGACGGTATCCCTACCTTGCGCGCGATTATCGCGGGACTTACCTGAAACATGAAGAAGCAAAAGCCCATGACCCAGGACTGGTTTGCCACGGCCCGGACATTGTCCGAGGCGCTGCCCTATCTGCAACGCTATTCCGGCGCGATTGTCGTGATCAAGTTCGGCGGTCACGCGATGGGCGATGCGCGCGAAATGGCCAGCTTCGCGCGCGATGTCGTGCTGATGCGGCAAGTGGGGGTGAACCCGGTCATCGTGCATGGTGGCGGGCCGATGATCAACCAGATGCTCAAGCGGCTGGACATCCGCTCTGATTTCGTGCGCGGCAAGCGCGTCACCGATGCCGCCACGATGGAAGTGGTGGAAATGGTGCTCTCGGGCGCGGTCAACAAGCGCATCGTGCAGGCAATTCAGGATGAGGGCGGCAAGGCGGTGGGGCTGTCGGGCAAGGATGGCGGCATGGTCACATGCGCGGCCGATGACCCCGAACTTGGCCTTGTCGGTCGCCCGGTCGCGGTCAACCCCGATCTGCTGCATCACCTGTTCACCGGCGGCTTCATCCCGGTGATCGCGCCTTTGGGCATGGGGCAGGGGGGGCAGACCTATAACATCAATGGCGACACGGCGGCGGGTGCGATTGCCGCCGCGCTGAAGGCCGACCGCCTGCTGTTGCTGACCGATGTGGCCGGGGTGAAGGATGAAAATGGCGATGTTGTCACCCAGCTTTCGCCCGCCCATGTGCGCGAACTGACCGCGGCGGGCGTGATCGCGGGCGGCATGATCCCCAAGACCGAAACCGCGCTGGCCGCGATAGACGGCGGTGTGCGCGCGGTGGTGATCCTGGACGGGCGCGCGCCCAATGCCTGCCTGCTGGAGCTGTTCACCGAACATGGTGCTGGCAGCATCATCCGCGACAGCGCGCCGCAGATCACGCCGCGGGGCTGATCAGATGGCAGGGTTGGCGCAGATAAAGGCCGCGCTGGCCCCGCATGCGCTGATGGTGGCAGGCGGGGTGGCGCGCGGTGCGGCGCCCTTGCCCGATGGCGTTGAAACCCTGCTGCTGCTGGCCCCGGACGGGGCGCGCTTCTGGCCGCATTTCACCGCCAGCCCCGAATATGGCGATGGCCGCCCCGCCCCGCTGGACCGCTGGTCCGGGCGCGTGATCGATGCGCTGGCGGCAGATTTCGGCGCGCAGGCCATCTATCCCTTCGGGGCCAGCCCGCCGCACCCTTTCTACGCCTGGGCCTTGGCGAGCGGGCAGATCTTTGCCTCGCCTGTCATGTGGCTGGTGCATCCGCGCGCGGGGTTGTGGCTGTCGTTTCGCGGCGCGCTGGGATTCGGCACGGCGCTTGATCTGCCCGCGCCCGGCGCAAACCCCTGCACCGGCTGCCCGCGCCCCTGTGTCAGTGCCTGCCCTGTGGGTGCGCTAAGCGACAAGGGCTATGATCTGCCCGCCTGCCATGCCTTTCTTGACAGTGATGCGGGGCAGGGCTGCATGGAACAGGGTTGCGCGGTGCGCGCGGCCTGCCCAATATCGCGAGCAAGCGGGCGCGCGCCCGAGCAATCCGCATTTCACATGAGGCATTTTCATCCATGACCCTGCGCCTGATCCTGACCCGCCACGCCAAATCCGCCTGGGACAACCCGCTGGACAGTGACCATCAGCGCCCGCTGAATGCGCGCGGGCAGCACGCCGCGCCGCTGATCGGGCGCTGGCTGGCACAAAAGGGCTATCTGCCGGGCGAAGCGCTGGTGTCGGATGCCGCGCGCACGCGCCAGACATGGGCGAAGCTTGGCGCGGAACTGCCCGCCCCGGTGCCCGCGCGGTTTGAGCCTGCGCTTTATCATGCTGCGCCGGATGTGATGCTGCGCGTGCTGCAAGGGGCCAAGGCGGAATGCGTGATCATGATCGGCCATAATCCCGGCATCGCCGCCTTTGCCGATCTGTTGCTGGCGCAGCGTCCTGCCCATCCGGGCTTTGGCAGCTATCCGACCTGCGCCACGCTGGTGGCCGAATTTGACGGGCTGGCGGGCTGGAACGATCTGGCCTTCGGCGCCGGCCGCGCGCTGGATTTCGTGGTCCCGCGCGATCTGGAGTGATCCGCCCTGCCCCTGCCCGCGCGGGGCGCATGCCCACCCGCCCGCCCTTGCACGCGCCCCGCGCGGGCAGGGGCAGGGCAGCGCTCACGCATAGACGCCTTCCTCGCGCGTGATCTCGGTCAGCAGCCAGTCGCGAAAGGCCGCGACTTCGGGTCTGGGGCGGGCCTGATCGGGGGTGATCAGCCAATAGCCCGCGCCATTGGCCCAGCCCGGCCCCAGCGCGACCAGCTCGCCCCGCGCAATTTCGGTGCGAAACAGGAAGGGCGGCAACAGCGCCACCCCCAGCCCGGCGGCGCAGGCTTGTGCAAGCGCCGCCAGATGTTCGAACACCATCTGCGCAGGCGGCGGGGCGGGCAGGCCATGCGCTTCCGCCCAGCCGCGCCATTCATCGGGGCGCGAGGCAATCCCCAATTGCGGCAGCCGCGCGATTTCGTCAGCGGTGCTGGCCTGTAATGCGGGCGCGGCAAAGGGTTGCACGCGGTCTTCGAACAGCAGCGTGGCGCTGATCTCTGGCCAGTCGGCGCGCCCGGCATGGATCGCGGCATCCACCTGCGCGGCCAGAAGGTCGAACTGCCCGATGCGGGTGGTGAAATGCAGCGTGATTTCGGGATGCGCGCGCAAAAAGCGCGGAATGCGCGGGATCAGCCAGCGCGTGCCGAAAGTGGGCAATATCGCCAGCGTCAACTGCCCCCGACGTCCCGCGCCCTGCAGCGCAAGCGCGGCGCGCTGCAATTCTTCCAGCGCGCTGCGGGCGGCACGGGCATAGATGCGCCCTTCGGGCGTGGGCTGGACCCCGCGCGCGCTGCGCTGAAGCAGCGCCCGGCCCAGCTGACGTTCCAGCGCCGCCACCTGTCGCGAAACGGCCGATTGCGTCAGCGACAATTCCGCCGCCGCTGCAGTGAAGCTGCCCAGCCGCAGCACGGCGTCAAAGGCCTGAAGCGTCTGGGTGGTGGGCAGAAAACGGCGGGGCAGTGTCATGGGTATACCGTTTTGGAATGAGGATATACCGCAATATCGTTTTTATGCGGCCAATATTCAAGCTACGCTATGCGTAGAATGAATGATTGCTGCTGAAGAAGGACATGATCCATGCCACTCGACAAACCTGCCCTGAAAGCGAAGGACGCGCCTGATCTGGGCAAATTCAACTGGGATGACCCGCTGCGGCTGGAAAGCCAGTTGAGCGAGGATGAGCGCATGTTGCGCGATGCGGCGCATGAATTTGCGCAATCCACCCTGCAGCCGCGCGTGATCGCCGCCTATCGCAATGAAGCCTCTGACCCCGAATTGTTCCCTTTGATGGGGCAGGCAGGGCTGCTGGGCGCGACCCTGCCCGAGGAATATGGCGGCCTGGGCGCGGGCTATGTCACCTATGGGCTGATCGCGCGCGAGATCGAGCGCGTCGATTCGGGCTATCGCAGCATGATGTCGGTGCAATCGAGCCTGGTGATCTATCCGATCTATGCCTATGGCAGCGAAGAGCAGCGCCGCAAATACCTGCCCGGCCTGTGTTCGGGTGAATTGATCGGCTGTTTCGGCCTGACCGAACCCGATGCCGGGTCGGACCCGGCGGGCATGAAGACGCGGGCCGAGAAAACGGCCAATGGTTACCGGCTTACCGGGTCGAAGATGTGGATTTCGAACAGCCCCTTTGCCGATGTCTTCGTGGTCTGGGCCAAATCGGATGCACATGGCGGGCGCATTCGCGGTTTTGTGCTGGAACGTGGCATGGCAGGGCTGTCCGCGCCCAGGATCGATGGCAAGCTGAGCCTGCGCGCCTCGACCACCGGCGAGATCGTGATGGAGGGGGTCGAGGTTGGCGAGGAGGCGCTTTTGCCGCATGTCGAGGGGCTTAAGGGACCGTTTGGCTGCCTGAACCGCGCGCGTTACGGCATTGCCTGGGGCGTGATGGGGGCCGCGGAGTTCTGCTGGCATGGCGCGCGCCAATACGGGCTGGACCGCAAGCAATTCGACAAGCCGCTGGCAGGCACGCAGCTTTATCAGAAGAAGCTGGCCGATATGCAGACCGAGATCACGCTGGGGTTGCAGGCCGCGTTGCAGGTGGGCCGCTTGATGGATCAGGCGCAGGCCGCGCCGGAAATGATCAGCCTGATCAAGCGCAACAATTGCGGCAAGGCGCTGGAGATTGCGCGCCAGGCGCGCGACATGCATGGCGGCAACGGTATTTCCGAGGAGTTTCAGGTCATCCGCCACATGATGAATCTGGAAACCGTGAACACTTATGAAGGCACGCATGATGTGCATGCGCTGATATTGGGCCGCGCGCAGACCGGCTTGCAGGCGTTTTTCTGACCCTTCGGGCGCGGCATTTTGCAACAGGATGACTCGCCGGGCTGACGCCCGGCGATTTTTTGAGTATTTGGGGCAAGATGAAACAGGGGGATGGCGGAAAATGGGGCTGTCGGGTGATGGGGACGGGGTGACAGGACGGGTGCCTGCCCATCAGATCGCCTATGCGCGGTTGCGCGACATGGTGCTGTTTGGCGACTTGGCGCCGGGGGCGGCGGTGACCATCGAGGGGCTGGTTGCGCGACTGGCGCTGGGCATGACCCCGGTGCGCGAGGCGATAAGGCGGCTGATTGCCGAAGGCGCGTTGCAGCTTCTGGGCAATCGGCGTGTCTGTGTGCCGCGGCTTGATCTGGCGGCGCTGGAGGATCTGGGCTATGCGCGCAAGGCCATCGAGACGCGGCTGGCCGTGCAGGCGCTGGCGGGTTGTGATACCGGGCTGATTGCAAAGCTGCAGGCGATTGATGCGCAACTTGATCAGGCGATCGCGGCGGGCGATATTCCCGGCTATCTGCGCCAGAACCATGCCTTTCATTTCACGCTTTATGCGCGGGCGGGTTCCCCGGTGCTGGAAGCGCTGGCGGCGTCGCTTTGGTTGCGGATCGGGCCGTCCTTGCGGGTGGTGTGTCAGGGGCCGGAAGGGGCGGTGGCGCGCGGGGCCGATGGCGCGCCGCTGCATGAGCCTGACAACCACAAGCGCGCGCTGGCCGCGCTGGCGATTGGCGACGAGGCCGGGCTGGTCGCGGCGATCAAGGCCGATATCGCGCAGGGCGTGGCCAATATCCGCGCCGGGCAGGCGCAGGGGTTGTTCGGATAATTTGATCAAATTTGCTTGACGCGGATCGGGTGGGTTGTATCCTCGCAGGCAACTGATCTGCCGGAGGAATGCCATGCGCCTGACCAATATTGCCCCAACGCCCGAATTGCAGGCGCTGGATGCGGCCCATCACATGCACCCTTTCACCGCCAATACGGCGCTGGGCAGGAAAGGCGCGCGCATCATTACCCGCGCCCAAGGCGTGCGGCTGACCGATAGTGACGGGGTCGAGCTGATCGACGGCATGGCCGGGCTGTGGTGCGTCAATATCGGCTATGGCCGCGAGGAACTGGCCGAGGCCGCCGCGCGCCAGATGCGCGAATTGCCCTATTACAACACCTTCTTCCAGACCAGCCATGTGCCCGCACTGCAACTGGCGGCAAGGCTGGCCGAGCTTGCACCGGGTGATCTGAACCATGTCTTCTTTGCCTGTTCGGGGTCAGAGGCCAATGACACCAATATCCGCATGGTGCGCCACTACTGGGCGCTGAAGGGCAAGCCAGAGCGGCGGGTGATCATTTCGCGGCGCAATGGCTATCACGGCTCGACAATGGGCGGCGGCTCTCTGGGCGGCATGGCGGCGATGCATGCGCAAGGGGGGCTGCCGATCCCCGATATCGTGCATATCGACCAGCCCTATTGGTGGGGCGAGGGCGGTGAGATGACGGCCGAGGAATTCGGCCTTGCCCGTGCGCGCCAGCTGGAGGCGAAAATACTGGAACTGGGGCCGGAAAATGTGGCCGCCTTCATCGCCGAACCGGTGCAGGGCGCAGGCGGCGTGATCATTCCGCCCGACAGCTACTGGCCGGAGGTTCAGCGCATTGTTGATCAATATGGTATCCTGCTGATCGCCGATGAGGTGATCACCGGCTTCGGGCGGCTCGGTCACTGGTTCGGGGTGCAAAGCTATGGCATTCGCCCGCATATCATGACCATCGCCAAGGGGCTGAGTTCGGGCTACCAGCCGATTGGCGGCTCGATCATCTGTGACGAGGTGGCGGGCGTGATCGGGCGCGACGAGTTCAACCACGGCTATACCTATTCCGGCCATCCGGTTGCCGCCGCCGTGGCGCTGGAAAATCTGCGCATCCTGGAGGAAGAGCGCATCATCGAGCGTGTGCGCGACGATGTCGCGCCCTATCTGGCGCGGGCCTGGGGGTCGCTGGCCGACCACCCGCTGGTGGGCGAAGCGGTGTCGCGCGGGATGATGGCAAGCGTTGCGCTGACGCCCGACAAGGCCGCCCGCGCGCGTTTCGTCACTGAGCCGGGGACAGTGGGCTATATCTGCCGCGAATATTCCTTTGCCAATAATCTGGTGATGCGCCATGTGGGGGACCGGATGATCATTGCGCCACCTTTGGTGATCACGCGTGACGATATCGACGAGCTGGTTCGCCGCGCGCGCCTGACGCTGGACCAGACGCATGATCATCTGCGGCGCGAGGGGATGTTGCAGGCCGCGGCCTGAGCGGTTGCGGGCGCGCGCGAATCGGCGGGGGGCAGAAGCGCCTGCAAGCCGTGCCCACCCACCCGCCCCTGCACGCCTTGCAGGCGCTGGCCCAATGCCGGTGGCATTGGGCGGGGAGGCATCGGATTCAGAGCGGGCGCATTGGCCCGTCGCGCAAGCCCGCCAGCGCCATCGCGGCGCGCAAGGCGAATTTGCGCGGCACCGCAAGGCGCGGGGGATGATGGCGGGCAAGACGCGGCGGGGCATCGGGCTGGCCCATCATCGCGCGGGCCACGCGCCGCCCGCCTTCGGATGCGGCGGCGACGCCATTGCCATGCCAGCCCAGCGCCAGCCACAGCCCCTGTGGCCCCGGCACCGGGCCGATATAGGGGGCGCGGCTGCTGGTCAGGCAGACCAGCCCGTTCCAGGTGAACTGGGACTTAGCGCGGGCGAAATGGGGGAAGATGCAGTCGAAATCTGCCCGCGCGCGGGCGGCGAAAGCGGCCACGGATCGGGCGGTGAAGGACAGCCCGCCGCGTGCGCCAAAGAGCAGGCGGTTATCGGGCAGAAGGCGGAAGTAATGCAGCAAGCGGCGATCATCATGGGCCATCATCTGCCGGGTCCAGCCCTGCGCCTGCAATTCGGCGGGCGTGATCGGGCGTGTCACCATGATGTTCGAGATCACTGGCAGGATGCGCCCTTTCAGCCAGGGCAGCAGGGTTTCGCTGCTATAGCCATTGCTGGCGATCAGCACATGGCGTGCGCTGAGCTGCCCGCGCTGCGTGTGCAACTGCCAGCGCCCGCCCTTGCGGTGCAGCCCTATGACCGCGCTATCGCCATGCAGCCGCACCCCGGCAGATTGTGCCCCCCGCGCCAGCCCCAGCGCATAGGCATAGGGGTTCAGCCCGAAACCCTGTGCCGCCATGCGCCCGCCATGATAGCAGGCCGTGGCAAAGCCCTGATCGCGCAGCGCCGCGCGGTCAAGCAACACCGCATCCGGCGCGCGCTGTGTGGCCTGTATCGCGGCCCATCGCCGCGCGCTGCCCGTCAGCAACAACTCGCCGGTTTCGACCGGGTCGGCGTCAATCGCGTAGCGGGAAAGATTGTCGCGCACCCGCTCGATCGCGCGGGTTTCGAAACCGTCCCAGTCGCGCGCGGTTTCGGTGCCGTGGCGGCGTGTGATCGCCGCCTCATCCAGCATGGTGCCACCCAGGCAGCAAAACCCGCCATTGCGCCCCGACGCGCCCCAGCCCGGCTGCGCGGCTTCCAGCACCGTCACATCGGCGCCGTGGTGCTCGACCAGTTCCAGCGCGGCATTCAGCCCTGCATAGCCCGCCCCGATGATGGCGATATCGGTGCGTTGCGCGCCCTCCAGCGCCGCGCAGGGCGCGGGCGCAGGCCGCGTGGCGCGCCAGTAGCTGGCAGGCCAGCGCGTGGTGTCATAGGCTTCGGCTTCGTAAAACATCTGCAAGACCCCAATCATTCCGGCCCAGACATATGGCCCCCCGCCGCAGGAGGAAAGCAAGATGGCATTGGAAATTCCGGGAACCGAGGTTGACAGCGCCTTCACCCGCCCCGACTCGCGCGGGCTGGCTTTCGAGGCGACCTTTGGCGGGGCAACCAGTTTCCTGCGCCGCCGCTACAGCAAGGATCTGGTGGGCGTTGATCTGGCCGTGACCGGGGTGGGTTTCGATCAGGCGACCTCGCACCGGCCGGGGGCGCGGCTGGGACCGCGTGCGATCCGCGAAGCCAGCAGCCTGCAACCCTGCTACCCGCCCTATGGCTGGGATTTCGACCCCTTAAGCGCCTGCAACATCATCGATTATGGCGATCTGGCCTATGATCATGCCCGCATTCAGGATTTTCCGGGTCGCTTGCAGGCCCATATCGCCACGATACTGGACAGCGGTGCGCGGGTACTGACGCTTGGGGGCGATCATTACATCACCCTGCCGATATTGCGCGCCCATGCCGCCAGGTATGGCCCGCTGGCGGTGATCCAGTTCGATGCGCATTCCGATCTCTGGCCCGATGACGACCCAGGCCGCATTGATCACGGCACGATGATGTACAAGGCGGTGCGCGAAGGGCTGGTGGTGCCGGAACGTTCTGTCCAGATCGGGATTCGCACCTATTGTGCGGATTATCTGGGCATGAATGTGATCGACGCGTTCGAGGTCCATGCGCTTGGCCCTGCCGCCGTCGCCGCGCAGGTGCGCGCGATTGTGGGCGATGCACCCTGCTATCTGAGTTTCGATATCGACGCGCTTGACCCGGCCTTCGCGCCGGGCACCGGAACGCCGGTCTGGAACGGCTTGACGCCCAATCAGGCCGCGGTCATCCTGCGTGCGCTGGCAGGGCTGGATCTGCGCGGCGCGGATGTGGTCGAGATCTGCCCCGCGCATGACCCTGCCGGGGTCACGGGCGTCATCGGCGCGCATGTGGCGACCGAGTTGATGTGCCTTTGCACTTATGGGCTGGGGAAGGGGCGTGGATGATCAAACTGGCGCTGCTGGCTGTAATCGCGCTGGGTTTGGGGGGGCTGGCCTGGATCCGGCTTGCGCCATCGGACCCCGCGCGCTGGCACGAAGACCCGCGCCTGGTGTCGCGCCCCACCACGCCGAATTACCATCTGATCCGGCTGGTGGGCGGGGATGCGATGCCGCCCGTGTTCCAGATCACAGCGGAACAACTGGCCGCAAGGCTGGACGTGATCGCGCAGGCAGAGGGCGCGGTGCTGCTGGCCGGGTCGGTGAAGGACTTGCACATGACCTATGTGACGCGCACCAAGCTGATGGGCTTTCCTGATTACACCTCGGTTCTGATCGATCCGGCGGGCGAGGGGGCGATGCTTCTGGCCTTTGCGCGCGCGCGATTCGGGCGTTCGGATTTTGGTGTCAACCGCGCAAGGTTGGAGCGCTGGATCAAGGCGCTGCAAGCGGCACAGCCCTGAGCCGCCAAGGGCGCATGCAAGTCGCGCGCGGGCGTTCCCTACCCATTTGTCGGGTGGAAACATGATTTTCTGAACGTGGCGGGGCGGCGGCGCGGACTACCGCGCGCGGCGCCCCGCGCCTGTCAGCCATCCTTGCGGATGGTGGCGTTTTGCGGGTCATAGGGGCTGTCGCAGGTGACGGTCGCGCCCCAAAGCTGGCCCAGCATCCTGACCTTCAGATTCGTGCCTTCGACCGCCAGATCGGGGCGGATATAGCCCATGCCGATGGATTTGCCGAACGCCACCGAATAGCCGCCAGAGGTCAGCCGCCCGACCTTGGTGTCGCCCGCATACAGCGCCTCGCGCCCCCAGGGGTCGGCATCTTCCGGCCCGTCGATCAGCAATGTGCAGCATTTCGAGCGGATGCCGGTGGCCTCCATCGCTGTCTTGCCGTGGAAATCCTTGGACAGATCGACAAAGCGCGGCAGATCGGCTTCAAGGGGCGTGGCGTCGCGGCCCAGTTCATTGCCGAAGGCGCGGTAGCTCTTTTCCTGCCGCAACCAGTTCTGCGCGCGTGCGCCCACCAGCTTCAGCCCCACATCCTCGCCCGCTGCCATCAACTGATCAAACAGGTAGTTCTGCATCTCGATGGGGTGGTGCAACTCCCAGCCAAGTTCACCGGTATAGGCCACGCGCACGGCACGCACCGGGCACATGCCCAGCTCGATATTGCGCATCGACAGCCAGGGGAAGCGCTTGTTCGACAGCACGGTTGCCGGGTCGGCATCGCGCACCAGCTTGCCCAGCAGGTCGCGCGATTTCGGCCCTGCCACGGCGAAAACACCCCATTGCGTCGTGACATCATGGATGTCGATCCAGCCGAAATCTGCCATGCGGTCTTCGGCGGCCTTGCGCAGATAATCGCCGTCATAGGCGGTCCAGGCGCCCGCCGAGATCAGGTAATACTCATCCTCTGCCAGCCGCACGATGGTATATTCGGTGCGCGTGGTGCCTGCCTCGGTCAGCGCATAGGTCAGGTTGATGCGGCCCACCTTGGGCAGGCGGTTGCAGGTGAACCAGTCCAGAAACGCGGTCGCGCCGGGGCCGCGGACCAGATGCTTGGTGAACGCCGTGGCATCGATCATGCCGACGCCTTCGCGGATCGCGCGGGCTTCATCCACCGCATATTGCCACCAGCCGCCGCGGCGGAAGCTGCGCGCGTCATGATCGAAGCTGTCAGGCGCATCCAGCGGGCCGAAATAATTGGGCCGTTCCCAGCCATTGACCTGCCCGAATTGCGCGCCGCGCGCCTTCACGCGATCATAGCAAGGCGCGGTGCGCAGCGGGCGGCAGGCTTCGCGCTCTTCATCGGGGTGGTGCAGAATATAGACGTGTTCGTAGCATTCCTCGTTCTTGCGCGCGGCGTATTCGGTGGTCATCCAGTCGCCATAGCGCTTGGGGTCAAGGCTGGCCATGTCGATCTCTGCTTCGCCGTCAACCATCATCTGCGCCAGATAATGGCCAGTGCCGCCTGCGGCGGTAATGCCGAAGCTGAAGCCCTCGGCCAGCCACATATTGCGCAGGCCGGGCGCGGGGCCGACCAGCGGGTTGCCGTCAGGCGTGTAGCAGATCGGGCCGTTATAGTCGTCCTTCAGCCCCACGGTTTCCGAGGACGGGATACGGTGGATCATCGACATGTATTCTTCCTCGATCCGTTCCAGATCGAGCGGGAACAGATCGGCGCGGAAGCTTTCGGGTACATCATACAGGAACCGCGCGGGCGCGTTGCGTTCATAGGGGCCAAGGATCCAGCCGCCGCGTTCCTCGCGCACATACCATTTGGCATCGGCATCGCGCAGAACCGGGTGCTCGGGATTGCCTGCCGCGCGATAGTCGCGCAGCATCGGGTCAGGTTCGGTGACGATATACTGGTGCTCGACCGGGATCGCGGGGATCTTGATGCCCAACAGGCGCGCCGTGCGCTGGGCGTGGTTGCCGGTGGCGGTGACGACATGCTCGGCGGTGATCTCGAAGCGCTCGTCCGATGGAACCAGATTGCCGCCCTTTTCCACCATGCGCGTGCAGGACACCACCCATTCCGACCCGGTCCAGCGATAGCCATCAACCTGCACACGGCGGATGATTTCTGCGCCATGCTGGCGCGCGCCTTTGGCCATTGCCTGGGTCACGTCCGCCGGGTTGATATAGCCATCGGTGGGGTGATAGATCGCGCCCTTCAGATCCTCGGTGCGCACCAGCGGCCAGCGCTCCTTGATCTGGGCAGGGGTCATCCATTCATAGGGAATGCCCACGGTTTCCGCCGTGCTGGCATAGAGTCTGTATTCATCCATGCGCGCATCGGTTTGCGCCATGCGCAGATTGCCCACCACATAGAAGCCCGCATTCAGGCCGGTCTCTGCCTCCAACCCCTTGTAGAATTTCACGCTGTAGTCATGAATATGGCTGGTGGCATAGCCCATATTGAACAAGGGCAGCAGCCCCGCCGCGTGCCATGTCGAGCCAGAGGTCAGCTCGTCGCGTTCCAGCAGCGTGGTCTGCCAGCCCGCGCGGGCCAGATGATAGGCGATAGAGGCTCCAACCGCCCCGCCCCCGACAACAAGCGCTTTGACATGAGTTTTCATCGGCACGACTCCGGCATGACTTCTTTGACCCTAGATTGCAAATTCCGCGCCCCCAGGGGCAAGCCGCGACGACATGAGAGCGCGGAAAAACGACCTTGGCACGTTACAGCGGTGCGGTGGTGATGCGCGATGCCCCTGCCTGCTCTGACAGTGCGAAACCCTGCGCGCGCGCGCCAAGGCTGGCGAACAGCTCTGCCCCGGTGCCGGTCATGAAGGCTTGCGCGCGCAGGGCGCAGATCTCGTCGAACAGGGCCGCGCGGCGATCCGCGTCCAGATGGGCGGCAACCTCGTCCAGCAGCAGCACGGGTGGGCCTTCGGCTGCGGCCAGGGCGCGGGCATTGGCCAGCAGCACCGAGATCAGCAGCGCCTTCTGCTCGCCGGTTGAACATTGCGCGGCTTCCATCCCCCTGGCCGCCCAGTACGCGCGCAGATCGGCGCGATGCGGGCCGGTCAGGCTGCGCCCTGCCGCCATGTCCTGCCTGCGCCCTTCGGCCAGCGCGGTGGCCAGATCGGCGTGATCCTGCGGCGCGGTGCAATCAAGCATCAGATCGGCCACCGGAAAGGCGCTGGCGGGGTCGGCATGCCCGGCCAGCACGCCCAGCGCAGCGCGGCGATTGGCGCTGATCTGCGCGCCCGCCTGCGCCATCTGCGCTTCCAGCGCGCCATACCAATGGCCATCGCCCACCCCGTCGCGCAGCAGCCGGTTGCGTTCGCGCATCGCCTTGTCATAGGCCAGCACATGGGCGGCATGATCAGGCTGGAAGCTTAACACCATGCGGTCCAGAAAGCGCCGCCGCCCTTCGGCCCCTTCCAGCCAGAGCCGGTCCATCACCGGGGTCAGCCAGACCATGCGCAACAGCCGCGCCAGCGCGGTCTGGGGGGCGGCTTTGGCGTCAATACGCAGCTGGCGGGGCTGGCCGGGTTCGGCCCATGTCTCTACCTGCCGGATCAGTCCGGCTGTGGAAATTTCTGCGCTGACCTTCCAGCCCAGCATCTCGGGCTTGCGCGCCAGATCATCCGCCCCCGCGCGGCGCAAGCCCCGCCCCGGTGACAAGAGCGACACGGCTTCCAGAATATTGGTCTTGCCCGCGCCATTCGGCCCGAACAACGCCACGGGCCGCCCATCCAGCACCAGCCGCCCGCGCTGGTGCGAACGGAAATGCGACAGGGTCAGGTTTCGGATGAAAGTCACCATGCCCCCAGCGGTAAAAAGAAATCCCGCCCGATGCCAGAGGGAAAACACTGCCCCGGTGATGCACGCGCTCAGCTTGCGCCATCCGCGCGTTGCATACGCCCTGATTTCATCTTGCCCAAAATACTCTCGCCGAAGGCAGCGGGCCGCAAGGCCCGCTTTGCAAGCAAAATGCTGCGCGATCCGGGCCGCAGCACCGCCAGATGCGCCCCACGCCCTATTTCCCGCGCAGCAGGGCTTCCATCTCGATCGGGCGCGATTCGCCTGCCAGAAGGCTGCGATAGATCACCAGCGATTCCGCCACCCGCATGATATAGTTGCGGGTTTCGGCAAAGGGCACGCTTTCGACCCAATTGATCACATCAACATCCGGCGCGCGCGGATCGCCGAGCCGGGAAATCCATTGGCGGGGCCGTCCGGGGCCAGCATTATAGCCTGCCGCCACCAAGGCCAGCGAGGGGCCGAATTCACCGCGCAGTTCCTGCAAATAGGCCGCCCCCAGCCGGGCATTCAAATCCGGGTCATGGATCAGATCGGCAGGCTGGAACGGCACACCCAGCTTGCGTGCCATCAACTGCCCGGTGCCGGGCAAGACCTGCATCAGCCCGCGCGCATCGGCGGGGCTGACCACGGCAGGGTCAAATTCGCTTTCGCGCCGTGCAATCGCCTTGACCAGATCCATCGGCACCGGCAGCGCTGCCTGCGCCAGATCGGTCAGCGGGAAATAGGCTTGCGGCAGGATGATCTCGGATTGCACGGCAATCTTGGCGATATTCAGCGCGAAATTCGGTTCTTCCAGCGCCAGCATCAGATCGGCCAGCGCGCCCAGTGTCGCGGCATCGTCAATCTGGCGGGCCAGAAACAGCACGAAGCGGCGTGCCTCATGCCATTCGCCCGCCTCGCGCAGCAGCAACGCCGCCTGCAACAGATCGGATTGCGCCAGTTCGGTGTCCTGCCAATGCGGGGTGTCAGGGGCGCGCAGCAGGGCAGCGTCCAGCACCATGCCCAGCCGGTCGGCGGCAAGCTGGCCGTAATAGCTGGTCTGGTGCTCTGCCCCCAATTCATAGGCCGCCTGCGCGGCGATCATGTCGCCCATCGCCTCATGGGCGCGGCCTTCCCAATAGCCTGCGCGGCCCAGGCTGATCGGGCTGCCTGCGCGCACGCGCAAGCTGCGGAAATGGGTCAGCGCGGCCTCCGGGCGGTTCAGATGCACCAGCGCGATGAAGCCCGCCAGCCATTCCAGATCGACGAAATGCAGCCCGTCTTTCAGCCCGTGCGGCGCGGCCAGATCATAGGCGCGCTGATAGGCGCCATCCCCCAGCGCCTGCCGCACCAGAAAGACCCGGCTGCCGCCCCAGTTTTCTGGGCGGCCCAACCCGCCCGCATGGCGCGATTGCGCAATCACCAGATCGCCTGCGCCATCATGGTTGCGCGCGCGCATGCGGAACTGAAAGCGGTCATGCATCAGCCCCGGATCATGGGCGCGCGCGTCGGGCACGGCGGCAACCAGCGCATCCACGCCCTGCGCGCGCTGTTGCAGCGCGATGCGCGCGCGTGCCACCGCGCGCGTGCCCGCATCAAGCCGGTCCAGATGGCGCTGGGCGGCCTCATGCGCGCCTTCCCACAAAAGCATGTCAACCCGCGCCGCATCCAGCGCGCGCAGGGCAGGGCCGAAATGCTGTTCCAGCACGGCCTCGGCGGCGGGGCCAAGCGGGGTTTCGGCCCAGAGCGCGCGCGCCATCGTCTGCGCCTGTTCGCTTTCGCCCAGATTGCGCAGCGCCAGTGTCAGCGCGATATGGCCGTCTTCGGTCAGCGGCTGGCGCTGGTCAAAAAACGCGACAATCTGTTGCGGGGTCTGATCGGGCAGCAGCGCCTCGGCCTGGCGCTGCACGGCGTTGATCAGCGGCCAGTGGCCGCGCTGGTCCAGAAACGCCAGATACTGCCCGAAATCGCCTTCGCCCGCGGGCAAGGCGTGCCAGTCGATCAGCGCCTGAGCCGTGGCGGTTTCCTGCGCCAGATGCGCGCGCGCCTGATCCCAGTCGCGGCTGCGCGCCGCATCGAGCGCCAAGGCCAGCAATCCCGCCTCGCGCGAGGGGGGCGGGCTGGTCTGGGCCAGCGCAGCGACGCCTGCCACAATGACCATCAGCATACTCAGCACAGCCCGGATCGCTGCAATCCGCGGGAACATCATACCTGGCATCTGTCCGAAATCCTTTTTCACCTTGAAAACCGCGTGGCATAGTTCTAACCGCCTGTGACACTGTCACAACACACATTTCCGAAAGGGCAGTCCCCGCCCGGTCAAGGAGGCGCATATGCAGATCAGAGGTTCCATTCCTGCACTGGTCACACCGTTCAAGGACGGTGCGCTGGATATGGATGCGCTGCACAAGCTGGTTGACTGGCAGATTGCCGAGGGCAGCCACGGGCTGGTGCCAGTGGGCACCACCGGCGAAAGCCCGACGCTAAGCCATGCCGAACATGAGCGCGTGATCGAGGAGGTGGTCAAGGCCGCTGCGGGCCGTGTGCCGGTGATCGCGGGCACCGGGTCGAACAACACCACCGAAGCGATTGGCTTCATCCGCCATGCCGAGGCAGTGGGGGCCGATGCCGCGCTGGTCGTCACCCCCTATTACAACAAGCCCACGCAAGAGGGGCTTTATGCCCATTTCAGGGCAGTGCATGATGCAAGCAACCTGCCGATCATCATCTATAACATTCCCGGCCGTTCGGTGGTGGATATGTCGCCCGAAACGATGGCGCGGCTGGCGCAACTACCGCGCATCATCGGGGTCAAGGACGCCACCGGCAAGCTGGAACGCGTGAGCCTGCAACGCATGGCGTGCGGCCCTGATTTCATCCAGTTGTCGGGCGAGGACGCAACCGCGCCGGGTTTCAATGCGCAAGGGGGGGTGGGATGCATCTCTGTCACGGCGAATGTCGCGCCCAAACTTTGCGCCGAATTTCAGGAAGCCACGCTGGCCGGTGACTATGCCCGCGCGCTGGAGTTGCATGACAAGCTGATGCCGCTGCATGTCGCGATCTTCATGGAGCCGGGGCTGGCAGGGGCGAAATACGGGCTGTGGCGGCTGGGCAGATGCAGCGATGAAGTGCGCCTGCCGCTGCTGGGGCTGAGCGACGGCGCAAAGGCGCGCATGGATGACGCGATGCGCCATGCGGGCTTGATCAACTGACCCCGACTGCCTTAGCCTGATCCTGCGACATGGCGGCAAGGTGGATGCGCCCATGCGGCGTGGGGGGGGGGGGGGGGGGGGGGGGGGGGGGGGGGCGGGGG
>JAFIEF010000073.1 GCA_020832655.1 Paracoccaceae bacterium | reverse complement strand
AAGACAATAATGTCAGTGCCACAAAATTGAGCATTGCGCCGATGATGGACTGGACCGACCGGCATTGCCGGATATTTCACCGCATGTTGTCGCGCCATGCGCTGCTTTACACCGAGATGGTCACCGCCCCTGCGCTGGTGCGTGGCGGCGCGCTGCATCTGCTGGAGCATGACCAAGCCGAGCAGCCGGTCGCGTTGCAGCTAGGCGGCTCTGATCCGGTCGAGCTGGCGCAAGCCGCCCGGATCGGCGCGCAGGCGGGGTATTCCGAGATCAACCTCAATTGCGGCTGCCCGTCTGACCGGGTGCAATCGGGCTGTTTCGGCGCGGTGCTGATGAAGACCCCGGCGCTTGTGGGTGATATCTGCGCGGCGATGCGCGCCGCCTGCGATGCCGAAATCACGGTCAAATGCCGCATTGGCGTTGACGAGCAAGACCCGGCCGAGATTCTGCCAGCTTTTCTGCAGGTGCTGGAACAGGCCGGGGTGCAGCGCGTCATCATCCATGCCCGCAAGGCCTGGCTGCAAGGGCTGTCGCCCAAGGATAACCGCGAGATCCCGCCGCTGGATTACGCGCTTGTGCGGGCGGTGAAACAGGAATTTCCGCAGCTTCACATCTCGCTTAATGGCGGGGTCACGTCGCTGGCGCAGGCGCAGAGCTTGCTGGCGCAGGGGCTGGACGGGGTGATGGTGGGGCGCGCGGCCTATCACGCCCCCGCGGATATCCTGTTGCAGGCCGATCAGGTCATTTTCGATGATCCGCGCCCAGTGGCATCGCGTCATGACATCGTGGCTGCCATGCGCCCCTATATCAGCCGCGAATTGCAGCGCGGCACAAGGCTGGCCGCGATCACCCGGCACATGCTGGGCCTGTTTGCAGGCCAGCCCGGTGCGCGGGCCTGGCGGCGCGTGCTGTCGGAACAGGCCCACCGCAAGGGCGCGGGGCCAGAGGTTCTGGACATGGCGCTGGCGCAGATCGACAAGGCGGCAACGGCACAAACGGCATAAAGGCAGGCGCGTCTTCATGTCCGGCCCTGCCATTTGCGGGGCAGTTCGGTCACCTTGCTGCATCCGGTAGTGGCGGCGGCAATGTGTTCGGGCGCGCATGCCGTGCCTTGACATGCCGCAGCTTCCGCCATCAGCGCCGCCAGCAGCATGACATGATCGGCGGCGCGCCAGGCGGCGTCATGGTGCCTGCGCGCGCGCTCCATTTCTGCTTCGCGCAAGGTCAGTTCCTGTATCAGTGCCTGCCCTGCGGGCAGCGGTGCTCCTATCGGCAGACGAAGCAATCGTGGCAGGATGGTCGTTCGCAGATAGCCGTTCATCGCATGGCGCGCGGATACAACCAAAACGCGAGGACGAATGGTCGTTTCAAGGGAATGACGGACTGAAATCATGATCGACCCTTTCAAGCAGATTTGGGTCTGATCCTGACACAGATTGCGGGGTGTTGCGCGGAGGCGTCATCCAGCGTGCGATGCCTTCAGCAGGATTTATCATTTTTCAACCAGGATGCCAGCAAGATGCGAGATTCAGAATTCGGTAAGAAATACAATTTTAGGTAGAGTTCATCCCTTGGAGCAGAGCTTGATGTCGTTGCAAGATCATAATCAGGCACCCTGCGATCCACAGCGGATAGACAGGCTTCCGGACTGGGTGCCGCATGGTGCAAGACTGTATCTGTCACATATAGCTGCCGGGATGTCCTTGCGCGCATTGGCGCGCCAACATGGATGCCATGCCTCGACGATCCTGCGCCAGGTGCGGCGGCTGGAAAACCGGCGCGATGATCCGCTGGTGGATGATGCACTATCGCGTCTTGATGAAGCCTTGCGCTGCCCTGACCCCGCTCGCCCCGAACAGGAGCTCGCCATGACCGCTGCCCCGCCACCCAGATTGCTGCCAACGCGAATGCCGGGGGGCCAAGCCCCTGCCGGGCGTGCTCCCGCCCGGATCGAGGCGGAAATCCGCGCGGTGCTGCAAACCCTCGATACGCCGGGGGCAGTGCTGGTGGTTGCGCCCGATATGCCCAAGGCCGTGATCATCACCGAAACCCGCGAAGGCCGAACCGAGCGTCTGGCAGTGCTGGACAGGCATATGGCCGAAACCCTTGCCTTGCGCGACTGGATCACCTGCCACAAGCCAGGGCGCGTCAGCTGCTATGTCCTGTCGGATGATGGTTCGGCGGCGCTGGCCGGGCAGGGCGGGACCGGATTGCCCAAGCCCCCGCCTGCTGGCGGGAGAGACAACACGCCTGCAAGGTTGCGTCATGGCGGGGGGGAAAGCCCGATTGCCATATTGGCGCGCAGACGCGACAAGTCGGGGCAGACCTTTCTTCGGCCGGACGACGTTTCTGCAGCCGACAGGATGCACGAGGATTTCATCATGGCTGGGCTGGAAGGGATGCCGCTGCACTCCGCCGAAGCCTTTGTCGTGGCGCTGGAGGCGCGCAAGCTGCCGCCCGGAAATGTCGCGCGCCCCGGCACGCGTGCGGCGCGGCTGCGCGTCATCGCCGCGCTACGCGAGCTTGGCCCCGGTCTGGCGGATATCGTGCTGCGCTGCTGCTGTTTTCAGCAAGGGGTCGAGGCCGCAGAGGCCGAACTGGGCTGGTCAGCGCGTTCGGGCAAGATTGTGCTGCGCATCGCCTTGCAGAGGCTGGCGCGCCATTGCGCCCATCAGGGCGAGGCGCATATGCTGATCGGATAGGCGCGGGGATGCGGGGCGCTTGCGCAGGCGTTTGAGTGCCTTTTGCACCTTGGCCCCGTCTGCGCGGGGATGCGGGCCTTCCGGCCCGCTACCTTCGGTGAGAGTATTTGGGGCAAGATGAAAGCGAGGTGCGGATGAAGGGTTCATCTGGCGCAAGTTGATTGGGGACAATTCTAAGGCGTCTCGGCTTTACGTTTAAGCGCCTTCAACCTTTTGTTTCGTCGTAGTTTTGGACCGAACCGAAGGTCCGCGCAGGCGAAAAAGTCTGTCAACTAATTCTGAAATTGCTTTATCCCGCTTCCGCCGCGTCCACAGCCGCTTGCGCGCGCATCCACAGGGTTTCGGCGCGATCAAGCGCTGTCATCGCCTCGGCATATTTCGACTGCCAGACATGCAGCTCTGCCGCGCGCCCATCCTCGTATAGCGCGCGATCAGCCAGCTTTGCGGCCAGCTTGTCGCGCATCTCTTCCAGCTTCTCGATCCGCGCCTCGCATTTGCGCAGTTCCGTGCGCAGGCTGGCGATTTCATCGCGGGCAGCGCGGCGGGGTGCTTTGGACTTGTCAGCGCGGGCGGGCTTGTCGGGGCGATCCTCGCCTTGCAGCAGGAAGGCGCGGTAGCTGTCCAGATCGCCCTCATAGGGTGTCACCCGCCCGCCCGAGACCAGCCACAGCCGATCTGCCACCAGCGACAACAGATGCATGTCATGGCTGACCAGCACGACCGCGCCGGTATATTCGGTCAGCGCCTCGACCAGCGCTTCGCGGCTTTCGATGTCCAGATGGTTGGTCGGCTCATCCAGGATCAGCAGATGCGGCGCATCGAGTGTGGCCAGAAGCAGTGACAGCCGCGCCTTCTGCCCACCCGAAAGCTGCGCCACCGGGGTTTCGGCCTGTTCGGCCATCAGCCCGAACCCCGCAAGCTGCGCGCGCAGTTTGGGCGGTGACAGACCGGGCCGTGCGCGTTGCAGATGCTGCAAGGGGGTTTCTTCCAGCACCAGCTCATCCACCTGATGCTGCGCAAAATAGCCCACCCGCAGCTTGCCCGCGCGCGTAACCTGCCCAACACCCGCCAGCTTGCCCGCCAGCAGTTTCGACAGGGTTGACTTGCCTTCGCCATTGCGCCCCAGCAGCGCGATGCGGTCATCCTGATCGATGCGCAGCTCCAGCCCGCGCAGCACCGGTGGGCCGCCATAGCCGACACTGACCCCATCCAGCCGCAGAATCGGCGGCGACAGGGCTTCGGGCACGGGGAAGGTGAAGACATGGCGCGCGGCTTCACCGGGCGGCGTGATCGGCGTCAGCTTTTCGAGCATCTTCAGCCGCGACTGCGCCTGCCGCGCCTTGGTGGCCTGGGCGCGGAAGCGGTCGACGAATTTCTGCATATGGGCGCGGCGCGCCGCGACCTTGGCAGCCTCGGCGGCCAGAATCGCGCGTTGTTCGGCGCGGGCGCGGGCAAAACTGTCATAACCGCCGGAATACAGCGTCAGCTTGCGGTCTTCCAGATGCAGGATATGATCCACCGCGCGGTTCAGAAGCCCGCGGTCGTGGCTGATGATGATGACAGTATGGGGGTAGCGCGAAAGATAGCTTTCCAGCCACAGCGCGCCTTCCAGATCCAGATAATTGGTCGGTTCGTCCAGAAGCAGCAGATCGGGCTGGGCAAACAGCACGCCCGCCAGCGCCACCCGCATCCGCCACCCGCCGGAAAAATCCGAGCAGGGCCGCGCCTGCGCGTCATGGTCAAAGCCCAGCCCTTTCAGAATGGCGCTGGCGCGGCCTTCGGCAGACCATGCGTCAATATCGGCCAGCCGCGTCTGGATCGCGGAAATGCGGGCGGGGTCGGTGGCGCTGTCGGCTTCCGTCAGCAGCGATGCGCGTTCGGCATCGGCCTGCAACACGGTCTCCAGCAGCGAAGTGCTTGACGACGGCACTTCCTGCGCCACGCCGCCGATGCGCGCGCGGCTTGGCAGGGTGATGGCGCCGCCATCCAGCGTCAACTCGCCTCGGATCAGGCGGAACAGCGTGGTCTTGCCGGTGCCATTGCGCCCCACCAGCCCCACCTTGTGGCCGGTGGGGATGGTGGCAGAGGCGGCCTCGAACAGCGGCTGCCCGGCAATGGCGAAAGACAGATCAGTGATGCGCAACATGGGGCGGGAGTGCCTGCAAATGCGCGGGGCGTCAAGATGGCGTCAGGCGGCGTGGGCGGGGGCGAGCAGGGTGGGGGTGGAGATATCTTCATCAAGGTCGGGGAATGATGGTGGGAGGGGCGCCGGCGGGTAAGCGGCTTGGTGCTTGCTGACTGGAGGAATCCATCGTAGTGTCAAAGACATACATTAGGATGAGTTTTAGTTTATGGTCGACGCTACTTTCGCATATTACTATGCGCTTCAGAACATCGCGCGCAGGAGAACCGCTGAACGCATCAATCGCCGAGTGCTGAGAAGCGGGGATATACAGCGCTGGGATAATCTGACGCTATGCTCTATACTTGGCCGAGAGGCCGGAGATGCTCTCAAGTATGCTGAGGAAGTGTGGCCAAAATACTACAATGATCAGACTCATCATGGTTTTGCCACAAAGTGGCGCGATCTTGTTTATCGTTCCATGAACGATCCTGATCATTTCAATCTTGCCATATGGCAGAAAGTTGAAGGAGAACAATGTCTTGTGGCGTTGGCGTTGGGCAGCCCATCCAATGCTAGAACCCTGCTCACGCTTAAGTGGATTGAAAGGTTCTTCGGGCACAACTATCTGGCCGGTAGAGCGCTTTGGCCCATCTTGAGTTGTGCAGAAGACTATGCGAGGTTGCTAGGGTGTGAGCGCGTGTTGATCAAAGATCCAGTTGATCCTCGCAAGTATCAGCGTTACGGGTACGCTGTGTATAGGCACCCGGGTGTAAGATTCGGGGGCGTTTATTTAGGAAAGGAGATGGCGAATGTCTGAAACAGCAGATAAGCCAGTGGTAAGCGAAGATGTGACAGCCGCGTTTTTGGCTGCGCTCAAGCGCGCCGAATCCGTTCCGACATGTTTAAACATGATCGATACTATGTCTGATGATGAGTGGGCGGCTGAAGACGCTTCCCTATGGAATATAACCGCTGGTTCAGAGGCGCATATTGATGAAGCAGACGACCTTGACGCAGAGACCACAGACGCCGCTTAATGGCGGTCATGCGTGACAGCAATAAAAAACCCCGCGTTAGCGGGGTTTTTTTGTTGGGCAGAATTTGTGCATCACCCATCCATCTTCAACGCCGAGATAAACGCCTGCTGCGGGATCTCCACTTTCCCGAACTGGCGCATCTTCTTCTTGCCCGCTTTCTGCTTTTCAAGCAATTTCTTCTTGCGCGTCACATCCCCGCCATAGCATTTCGCCGTCACATCCTTGCGCAGCGCTGCCAGCGTCTCGCGCGCGATGACCTTGCCGCCGATGGCCGCCTGGATCGGGATCTTGAACATATGCCGCGGGATCAGGTCTTTCAGCTTCTCGCAGATCGCGCGGCCGCGCATTTCGGCGCGGTCACGATGCACCATCATCGACAGCGCATCGACGGGTTCTTCATTGACCAGCACCTGCATCTTGACCAGCCGGTCCTCGCGATAGCCGGTGATTTCATAGTCAAACGACGCATAGCCCTTGGTCACCGATTTCAGCCGGTCATAGAAGTCGAACACCACCTCATTGAGCGGCAGGTCATAGACCACCATCGCGCGGGAACCGGCATAGGTCAGTTCCTGCTGAATGCCGCGCCGGTCCTGACACAGTTTCAGCACATCGCCCAGGAATTCATCGGGCACCAGAATCGTGGCCTTGATGCGCGGTTCCTGAATATGGTCGACATGGGTCAGGTCGGGCATGTCGGCGGGGTTGTGCAATTCGATCATTGACCCGTCGCGCATATGCACATGATAGACCACGCTGGGCGCGGTGGTGATCAGGTCGATGTCATATTCGCGTTCCAGCCGGTCGCGCACCACTTCCAGATGCAGCAGCCCCAGAAAGCCGCAGCGAAAGCCGAAACCCAGCGCGGCCGAGCTTTCCATCTCATAGCTGAAAGAGGCGTCATTGAGCGCCAGCTTCTCGATCGCGTTGCGCAGATCCTCGAATTCATTGCTGTCGACCGGGAACAGCCCGCAGAAAACCACCGGAACGGATGGCTTGAAGCCCGCAAGCGGGGTGTCGGTGCCCTTCTTCTCATGCGTGATGGTGTCGCCCACCTTGGTGTCGCGCACCTGTTTGATGCTGGCGGTCAGTACGCCGATTTCACCGGGGCCAAGTTCCGCCACATCGACCATTGCCGGTTTCAGCACCGCCAGCTTGTCGATCCCGTATTTCGCGCCGGTCTGCATCATCTTGATGTTGTCGCCCTTGCGGATGACCCCGTCCATGACCCGAAACAGCACCACCACGCCCAGATAGGCGTCATACCAGCTATCGACCAGCATCGCCTTCAGGGGCGCGTTGCGCTCGCCCTTGGGGGCAGGCAGGCGCTTGACGATGGCTTCCAGCACATCAGGGATGCCAAGCCCCGATTTTGCGCTGATCAGCACCGCGTCAGACGCATCCAGCCCGATGACATCCTCGATCTGTTCCTTCACGCGCTCGGGTTCGGCGGCAGGCAGGTCGATCTTGTTCAGAACCGGGACGATCTCGTGATTGGCCTCGATCGCGGTATAGACATTGGCCAGTGTCTGGGCTTCCACCCCCTGGCTGGCATCGACCACCAGAAGCGAGCCTTCGACCGCGCGCATGGAACGGCTGACCTCATAGGCGAAATCGACATGGCCGGGGGTATCGATCAGGTTCAGCACATATTTCTGCCCGTCCCTTGCGACATAATCGATGCGCACCGTGTTGGCCTTGATGGTGATGCCGCGCTCGCGCTCGATATCCATCGCGTCCAGCATCTGCTCCTTCATGTCGCGGTCGGCAACGGTGCCGGTTGACTGGATCAACCGGTCGGCCAGAGTGGATTTGCCGTGGTCGATATGCGCCACGATGCTGAAATTGCGGATATGCGAAAGCTCTGTCATGTCCTGCCCTATGTCGCGTATTTCGGCGCTGGTCAATATGGCATGGCAGGGCGTCGTCAGTCCGGGGCGTGTCGGCGCGAATAGCGGTTATGCGACGGGCTGTACCAGCCATCCAGCGACCCGGCAGGCGGGGCATGCACCGTCACTTCCAGCGGGTGGCAGGCGGGCTTGTCAGAGCTGTGCTCCTGCCCGCAATCCCCGCCCGGACAGGCCGATAGCGCGCAGAGCAGGTCAATCTCGGCGAAGAACTCGATATGGTCGCCCTTGCGCGCGGGGCTGGCCTTCATGAAATACTGCCCGGTATCGCGGGTAAATCCCGTGCACATGAAGGCATTGAGCACATCATGCACCAGCGCCTCGGCCTCTGACAGGGGTTTGTCGAGCTGCTCGGCCAAGGCGCGGGTCAGGTTGGAATGGCAGCTATGGTGGTAATCCTGCCCGGTCAGAAGATGCCGGGTATAGGGGTCGCAGCGCGTGCCGATCACGTCATGGACGCGTCCGCCATCTTCATCGACACCATACCAGGCAAGGCTGTCTTCCAGTACCGTGGCCATCGGGCGCAGATAGGGCAGGCAGGACCACAGCCGGTCGCCGATACTGATATGGCTGCCATGCAGCGCGCGGGTCTTGCCGGAATAGAAGCGCTCATCCAGATTGCGCGCCTCGAACAGGTTCAGATCCCCCACCTGCGCGCCTTCGTTGCAAGTGATGCGGAAAAAACTGCCCGCCGTGACATAAAAGCAGCGCGCCTCGCGCGGGGGCACGATGATGCGCTCCAGTTCGGTCGCTCTGCTGCGCGCCTGGCGATACATTTCCAGCGGCGGGCGATATAATGTGTCGCTGGGGTAGCAGATCACCGGCTCCGCGCTGCGGCGGGCATCGGCATCCTTGGGGGCTTTCATGGCTGCTCTCCTGCAAGGCAATGAGTGGGTTTGCGTCCCTTGGGCAGGGCCAGTTCCGCGCCGCAAGCCGCGCAGGTGAACAGCACCCGCCCATCCGCCAGTCTGCGCCGATCCTGCCGCCAGCGGCAGTCACGGCGTTCCCAGGGGCGCAGGATCAAGAGCGCTGCAAAGACAACAAGGATCCCAAGGACAAGAAACATGCCCTCTATGTGGCGCAGATTGCCCGCTGGATCAAGGCACGCGCCCCAGATAACCGGGTTTTGCCGTGACCAGTCCGGCCGCGCGCAACTCGGCATGGTCGGGATACCACATCGGATGCTGCGGCAGGGCAGACAGTGTCTTCACGAAGCCTTCGCTGACCGACCCGGCGCGGAAGATCGCCAGATCGCGCTGCATCTCGGCCACCGGGTCGATCATGCCCATATGCCGGTCGTCCCCGCGCAGGCTGTAGCCATGCAGCCCCAGCCGCGCTGTGGGGGTCAGTGTCCGGCTGCCGCCGCCGGCAAAGATCAGCACGCAGGCAGAGGCGCAATGCCCCTCGACATGGGTGTCCAGCCCATGCGCGCGCAGAACCGACACCGCGCCGCGCGCCTCGGCGACATACCCGCCTTGCGAAGCGAGCACCACGCGCCGGATTTCGGGGTGCCGGACGATCAGCCCGCGCAGCGCCTCGGTCAGTCCGAAATCGACAACGCCGCTGAAATGCAGCTCTTGTCCATCCGCGCTCAGGCGCAACTCGAAATCCGGGGGCGGGGGGATGTGCAGGGGGCGCGGCTTCGCCTCGGTCCGGACCATCGCGGCGCCGACAAGCCCCAGCCCGGTCAGCGCCAGCACCAGAAGGAGTTGCAGCACACGAAGGTCGAGATCGGGGGTACGCATACCCCCATAATGCCTGTATCCGGCGCGGATGCCTATCACATTCCCGAGCGGACAACCGGAATGCACTCCGATCACCCATCCCTTCATCTTGCCGGAAATACTCTCGGGGGGTGAATTGCGGCCATGCCGCAAGAGGG
>JAFIEF010000072.1 GCA_020832655.1 Paracoccaceae bacterium | reverse complement strand
CGTAGACCTCGCCTGTGCTATGGCCTGGATCAGCTAAATGCAGACGCCGCCTAGCGCGAAGACCCGAAAAGCGGGGTTCCTTCGCTACTGCAAAGCAGGTAAGTCTGCGCGCAACCATGCCGCAGGGATCACCGGCCCCAATGTCAGCCCCGTCCAGCAAACGCCATGATCAACGCCAGCGCGATCGCGTCATCGCGGTCTGGCTGTGGCACAGCTTTGTGCGCCACAGGCTGTGGTTTCTGGGACTGGCGGTGCTTTTGATGGTGTTCGAAGCCCTGATGCTGGGCGCGTTCAGCTATCTGATCCGGCCCATGTTCGATGATGTCTTCATCGCTGGCGATACCGCCGGGGTCTATCTGGTGGCGCTGGGCATGGCGGCGGTGTTCTTCGGGCGCGGTCTGGCGCGGCTGGGGCATAAATCCGTCATGGCGGTGCTGTCCAACAGCGCCACGGCGGATCTGCAATGCATGTTGCTGGCGCATCTGACGCGGCTGGATCTGGGCTTTTTCAAACACAACGCGCCAGGAGTTCTGATCGAACGGGTGCGGGGGGATTCGGCGGCGCTGGCGCGGGTGTTTCAGGGCTTGATCACCGGCTTTGGCCGTGACGGGGCGGCCGTGGTGGTGCTGTTCGGGGTGGCGCTGTGGACCGACTGGCAATGGACGCTGATTGCCGTAATCGGCATTCCGCTGCTGTTGCTGCCGCTATTGTGGCTGCAACGCCTGATCCGGCGACGCAGCGCCGAATCGCGCATCGCGGCCGCTGACAGCTCCAACCGGCTGGACGAGGCGTTTCACGGCATCGCCACAATCCAGCTTACCGGGACCGAGGAACGCGAACTGGCGCGCTTTCGCCAGATCATGCGCAATTATGTGCGCAAGATCGCGCGCGCCGTGATCGGACATGCCGCGGTGCCCACGGTGATGGATTTCGGCGCGGCGATCGGCTTTGCGCTGGTGCTGATCTATGGCGGCCTGCAAATCATCGAAGGCACGCGCACAGTGGGGCAGTTCATGTCCTTCTTCACAGCGCTGGGCCTGCTGTTCGATCCGATGCGTCGCGTCAGCGCCCTGATGGCAGAATGGCAGAATGTCCTGGCCTCGCTGGAACGCACCTATGCGCTGTTGCAGGTCGCGCCGCGCGTCACCAACCCGCCCCCGCCGCATGCGCCCGTCCCGGCGCGCGACCAGACCGATATTGTCTTTGACGATGTCCGTTTTGCCTATGATGACGAACCGGTGCTGCGCGGGCTGTCCTTCCGCGCAGAGGCGGGCAGAACCACGGCGATTGTCGGCCCGTCAGGTGCAGGAAAATCCACCGTCTTCGCGCTGTTGACGCGGCTGGCCGACGTCAATGATGGTCAGGTCTTGCTGGGCGGGCATGATATCCGGCGCATGGATCTGGCCGCGCTGCGCCAATGCTTTGCCGTGGTCAGCCAGGATACCGCATTGTTTGACGAAAGCATCCGCGACAATGTCACGATGGGGGCCGAGACCGTCACCGAGGACGCCTTGCGCGCGGCGCTAAGGGCAGCCCATGTCGATGACTTCCTGCCATTGCTGCCCGATGGGCTGGATACGCTTGCCGGGCCGCGCGGGTCATCCCTGTCAGGCGGGCAGCGCCAGCGCGTGGCCATCGCCCGCGCGATCCTGCGCAATGCGCCCGTGCTTCTGCTTGATGAAGCCACCAGCGCGCTGGATGCCAAATCCGAAGCCTTCGTGCAGGACGCGCTGGAACGGCTGGCCGAAGGCCGCACCACACTGGTCATCGCGCATCGGCTGTCAACCGTGCGCTCTGCCGACAAGATCGTGGTGATGGATCGCGGGCAGGTCGTCGAACAGGGCAGCCATGACGAATTGCTGGCCCTTGGCGGCGCGTATGCGCGGCTTTATGCGCTGCAATTCGGGGCTGACGACGCAGGCGCGGACAGCAATTCCGGGCAGACAGGAACGGTTTATGGTGAAACCCGACCAAGTTGAGCAGTTGGCTTCATTGCGGCTTGGGCAGCACGCTGGTTGCAGCGCAGTGGCCCTGTCTGCGCGGGGATGCGGGCCTTCCGGCCCGCTGCCTTCGGTGAGAGTATTTGGCGCAAGATGAAGTCGGGGCGCAGATAAAGGTTTCGTCCGGCGCAAGCTGATCGGGGACAACTCTGAGTTCCATGCCGACAGACCGCCGCCAATGCACCTTTGTCAGCAAATTTCGACGACAGGCAGAAACCCGCCGAATATGATCCGCTTGCCATCAAATGGCATGTCCAGCCCGGCCAGGCGCGGATCCGCCATAATCTTCTGATTGCCTGCATCCCGGCTGGCCTTGTCTGGCCATTGCACCCAGGAAAACACAATATCTTCATCCGGCTGCGCCTGAACCGCGCGCCGGAAATCGGTCAGTTTTCCGTCGGGGAGGTCGATGCTCCAGTTTTCCATGATCCAACTGGCCCCATATTCCATGAAAACCGGATCACAGGTCTTTGCAAAGGCGATGAACGCCGCGCGCCGGGCTTTGGGAATTGCCAGCACGAAGCCGTCAACATAGCCGCCGGGCCGGTAGGTGCCCAACTCCAGCACAGGCTCGAAAGCTCCGAATATCACGCGCTTGCCATCAAATGGCATCGGGTTTGTCTTGGGGTTCAGGCGCGGGTCATCCGGCGGGGCGTTCATGATCATGTCATGCGCCACCTTCGATGGCCAGACATACCAGGAAAACACCACTGTTTCATCCCGCCCGGCCAAGACGGCCCTGGGAAACGACGTCACCTCGCCAATGGGAACATCATCGCCCCAGCATTCTACAGCGGCAAGACAGCCGTGATCGCGAAACGCTTCGCTTGCAGCTTTCGCATGTTCAATAAACATATCGCGATGCGCGGTGGGCACCGCGCAAATGAAGCCCTGAACGCACGTCATTTGTCCCCCCGCTGCTGGCGAAGATGCTACTGATCGCAGCATATCAGAAATTTGGTGTATAAGGGGCGAAATCTGTGTCTTTCCGAAATCCGGTCGAGCCGCGCTTGCGGGCAGTGACGATGATCGCCCGCTCAGGCAAATTCGCCCTGAACGCACCAACCATCGCGCTGGGGGGTGTGGAACAGCCACAGCCTTGGGCCTTCTTCGGTCTGCACGCACCAATAATCGCGCAAGCCGCTGCGCCATGCGGGGTCATCCAGCCACCATTCCGGGCTGATCCGTTCCGGCCCCTGCGCCGCGCGCACCCGCCACCAGCGCCCGCGCCATCTGAAGCGCCGCGGCACCGCCCGCCCTTGTCCGACAATCGGTTCAGGCGCAAACAGTGTCAGCGGGCGGGCGGTGCCATCCGGCCAGTCCGGGGCCGGGGCGCTGTAAGCGGCGGCAGCGATGGTGAAGGCTTTTTCCGGGATATGGCTTTGCGCGGGCAGGGCGCGCCAGACATGGTCAAACCCCACCCGGTTGCACAGCCGCGTCAGCAGATCGGCCAGATCATCCTGCATCTGCGCGCCGCTGGTGGTGATCTGCTGCACAGGCAGGCGTTCCGTGGCGGATGCAGATAGCCGCATGGCGTCAATGCCGAAGCCCGCATCCGCCCCTTCCAGCGCGCGCGCGAACAGCGCGGCCATTGCCTTCGCGTCGCGCATCGGGCGCGCCAGCCCGATTTCCAGCACGACCGCCTGCCCGTCCACGCGCGACAGTTCCAGCCGCAACCGGCACGCGCCATGTTCAGCGCGGTGCAGATGGTCGCACAGCCGGTCGAGCAGCCGTTCAAGCCCCGCGCTGATATCGCCTATCAGCCCGACAGGTTCGGGCAGGGACAGCCGCACGGCGAAATGCGGCGGCGCGGGGGCTGGGGCGACTGGTTCCGCCACATGCCCCAGCGCCTGATCCAGCCGCAACAACAGATCCGGCCCGAAGCGACGCGGCAGGGTGGCGCGCGGGATCTGGTGCAGATCGCCGATGACGCGCAACCCCAGCCGCCCCAGCTTGTCGGCCATATCCGGGGGCAGGCGCAGCGCGGCCAGTGGCAGGCGCGCCAGCGCCGCCCCGGCCTGCCCGTCAGGCACCACCATTGCAGGCCGCAGCCCGTAATGCGCCAGCGCCCAGGCTGCGCCACGGCTGGGGGCAATTGCCGCGCGGGCTTCCAGCCCCATCCGCGCCATCCGCGCCAGCAGATCGTCCAGCAGCGCGGCTTCGCCGCCCAGCAGATGTGCCGCCCCGGTGATGTCCAGCACCAACCCGTCATCACCATCGCGCGCGACCAGCGGGCAATAACGCATGGCCCAGCGCGCCAGTGCCATCAGCCCCTGCCCCGTGCCATGCGCATCAAAGGGCCGCGTCAGCAGATCAGGGCACAGCGCGCGCGCATCCGCCAGCCCCATGCCGCGCGCCAGCCCCTGCGCCTGTGCCTGGCCGTTCAGACAGACCAGCCGTTCCGCGCTGGCCTGCATCGCCACCAGCGCAAACGCGCCATCCACCGGCGCGCGGCGCAGCGACAGCTCAGAGGCAAAGCGCGGTAGCCACAAACACAAGATACGGCGCGGCTTCGGGGGCATGGCATTTCCACATGTTCCTGATATGTTCCAAAACTAGACCCTGCCCCGATCAGAGTCGAGTCCGATGCGGGAGAAGATTGCAAATCCCGTCTCGCGCAGGCATAACCCGCGAAACTGTGCTGGAGCGGTGGATGCACTATCTGGAATTCGAAAAACCCCTCACCGAAATCGAAGGCAAGGCCGCCGAATTGCGCGCCATGACTGCGGCCAACCCCGAAGCAGATGTCGAACGCGAGGCCGCCGCGCTGGACCAGAAAGCGCAGAAGCTTCTGGTCGATCTGTATAAATCCCTGTCGCCCTGGCGCAAATGCCAGGTCGCGCGCCACCCCGACCGGCCCCATTGCAAGGATTATGTCGACACGCTGTTTTCCGAATTCACGCCCTTGGCCGGGGATCGCGGCTTTGCCGAGGATGAGGCCGTGATCGGCGGGCTGGCGCGGCTGAATGACCGCCCGATAATGGTGATCGGGCAGGAAAAGGGCCATGATACCCAGTCGCGGCTGAGGCGAAATTTCGGCATGGCCCGCCCCGAAGGCTATCGCAAGGCAATCCGGCTGATGGAGATGGCGGACCGTTTCGGCCTGCCGGTGATCACGCTGGTTGACACCCCCGGCGCCTATCCCGGCAAGGGCGCGGAAGAACGCGGGCAGGCTGAAGCGATTGCCCGCGCGACCCAGAAATGCCTGAGCCTTGGCGTGCCGCTGGTCTCTGTCATCATTGGCGAAGGCGGATCGGGCGGGGCGGTCGCCTTTGCCACCGCAAACCGCATCGCCATGCTGGAACATTCGGTCTATTCGGTGATCAGCCCCGAAGGCTGCGCCTCGATCCTGTGGAAGGATTCCGAGAAGATGCGCGAAGCCGCCGAAGCGTTGCGCCTGACCGCGCAGGATCTGCGCAAGCTTGACGTCATCGACCGGATCATCCCCGAACCTGTTGGCGGCGCACAACGCGACCGCAAGGCCGTGATCGACGCGGTTGGAAATGCGCTGCAATCCATGCTGGATGAACTTGACGGCAAGGACAGCGCCGGCCTGCGTCAGGACCGGCGGCAGAAATTCCTGCAAATGGGCGCGCATGGGCTGTCGGGGTGACGCAGCACCAGTATGGCGGGGCGCCTTGAGGGTCCGCCATCTGACGAAAACTTCCCGATCCTGGGCGTTTCGGCCGCGACAGGCGGCAATGCGGTCATCGGTCATGTGACACGGCCCAAGGGCTGTGCCCGCCGCGCGAAGCGCGCCTTGTTCCCGCGCGGGCACGAAGCCGCCTTGCGGCGCTGCAACAAGCCAATTGCCACCCATCGGCTCCGCCGGCTTGCGCGTGTATCCTCAGAATATCACGCAGTTTTGGGTGGGAGTGAACCCTTTTGCCCCAAAGGAGCACTATTATGCTGAAGGGAGGTCATAATGGACCGCGCCGAGAAGCTTCGCGCCTTGCTTGCGCTACATGTTGCAGGAGCCCGGCTTGGCCGCGCGCGCGACTTCGCCGCGCTGGTCGATCTGGCCGGGCCGCGCCTTTTGGCGCATGCGCGCCGACTGTGTGATGACACGGAAACAGCGCGCGATATCGTGCAGGAAGGCTGGACGGCCATCGCGCATGGGCTGCACGGGTTGCGCGACGACCGGGCCTTCCTTTCCTGGGCGCTCGCCATTGTCACCCGCATCGCATCGCGCGAGCTGAAGGCCCGCATTCGAGAGCGTGAGACACGCGCCGAACTCACCCGGCAACGCGCCGAACCGGGTGCCGATCCGCCCGACCTGCGTTCTGAGATCAGCGCCTTGCCCGCGGGTCAGCAGGCCGCTTTGGAGCTGTTTTATCTGGAGGGGCTGTCAGTAGCCGAGGTGGCCAACGCGCTCACCATTCCTCAGGGAACGGTAAAGACCCGGCTTATGCATGCCCGCAATCACTTGAGGGCACTCTTGAAAGGAGACACAGATGGACGAACTTGATCGCCGCATTGCTGCGGCTCTCTCTGAAGATGACCTTGGCCTGCCAGCCGATGCGCAGGAGCCGGGCTTCTTTTCGCTGGCCTTTTCCACGATGCGCGGCCCGCAGGGATGGGTGACCTGGGTTTTGATGGTGATGCAGATCATAATGTTTCTGGCCGCCGTCTGGGCCGGATGGAATTTCTATTCCGCGACAGAAGTTCTGCCAGCTATCAAATGGGGAATGTCGGCCGCGACGCTGATGATCATGGCCACGCAACTGAAGCTTTCGCTGGTGCCACAGATGCAGGCCAACCGGGTGATCCTGGCACTAAGACGGCTCGAACTGCGAATGGCAGCCCAGAAATAGGCGATCCGGTCGCCGCAGGGATCAGTCTTGCTGACCTTGCGGCGAAATGCAGGGGGCGCGATACTCAGGCCGGCACGAAGGGCGGGTAAGGCCTCCACCCCGTCATCAGGTATCTTGTGTCAGCTGGCCAGGATCAGGCGCGGTGATCCCGGCCCAGCATCCGCGCCATCTGCCGCAAGGCCAGCTCATAGCCAAGCGCGCCGCAGCCCGCGATCACCGCATCGGCGCGGGCGCTGACATAGGAATGGTGGCGAAACGCCTCGCGTTTGTGGATATTGGACAGATGCACCTCTATCACCGGACCGTCAAAGGCGCTTAGCGCATCAAGGATCGCCACCGATGTATGCGTATAGGCGGCGGGGTTGATGATGATGCCCTGCGCCTGATCGCGCGCGCTCTGGATCATGCCGACCAGCTCGCCTTCGTGATTGGTCTGCATAAGCGCGCATTGCACCCCCAGCGTGGCGCCAAGCGCGGCGCAGTCGCGGGCAATGTCATCAAGGCTGTCATGGCCATAGATATCTGGCTCGCGGCTTCCCAGCAGGTTCAGATTCGGCCCGTTCAGGATATGGATCATCGGTTGCGACATCGGTCTTCCCTGCTGGCGATACACCCTGTTGTGACACAGCCCGCGCGGCTTGGAAAGATCGGCGCGATGGCGAAAAAGCGCGGCAGGCCATTCCATTCCTGCGCGGCGCAGCCTAAATCTGACCCTACCCACGCCAGCCAGAAAGGCCCATCATGCCCGACCACACGCCCAGTGACACCCTTGCCCCTGTGACCCAGGCGCTGCTTGATGCCGCGCGCGCGGCCGGGGCCGATGCCGCCGATGCCATCGCGGTAGAGGGGCGCTCGGTCTCGGTCGATATCCGCAAGGGCGCGCTGGAACATGCCGAACGCGCTGAAGGGCTGGATATCGGGCTGCGGGTCTTTGTCGGGAAACGTCAGGCCTGTATTTCCAGCTCTGACACGCGGCCTGACACGCTGCGGGCGATGGCGGGGCGGGCTGTGGCAATGGCGCGCGAAGCGCCCGAAGACCCCTATGCCGGGCTGGCCGACCCCGCCCAGCTATCGGCGCAGCGCGATGCGGATGCGCTGGAACTTCATGACCCCGGCGCCGAGCCTGACCCGGCGGATTTGCACGAAGATGCCGCGCGCGCAGAGGCTGCCGCGCTGGCGGTCGATGGTGTCGCGCAAGTGCAATCGGCCAGCGCCGCCTATGGCCAACAGGCGGTCTGGCTGGCGGCCAGCAACGGGTTTCAGGGCGGCTATATACGCACATCGCGCCATATCTCCTGCGTTGCGATCAGCGGTGAAGGCAGCGCGATGGAACGCGACTGGGCCAGCGAGGGGCGCATCTTTCAGGCCGATTTGCCGGACGCGGCAGAGATCGGCCAGCTTGCGGGCGAACGCGCCGTGGCCCGGCATGGCGCGCGCAGGCCCAAAACCGGCAGCTACCCGGTGCTTTATGATGAACGCATCGCGGCCAGCCTGATCGGGCATCTGCTGTCGGCGATCAATGGCGCGGCAATCGCGCGCGGGTCAAGCTGGCTGCGCGATGCAATGGGCCAGGCCGTGCTGCCAGCGGCACTGAGTCTGCGCGAAGACCCGCTGCGGGTGCGGCGCGGCGGCTCGCGCCCGTTTGACGCCGAAGGGCTGGAAAGCCGCGCCAAATATCTGGTGCAGGACGGGGTGCTGCAAAGCTGGGTGCTGGATCTGGCCACCGCGCGCAAGCTGGGGCTGCAAAGCACCGGAAATGCGGTGCGCGGCACATCCAGCCCGCCCAGCCCCTCGACCTCTAATGTGGTGCTGACGCAAGGGGCGCTGGCGCGCGATGATCTGATCCGCGATATGGGCACGGGGCTTCTGGTGACATCGCTGATCGGATCGACCATCAACGCCACAACGGGCGATTATTCGCGCGGGGCCAGCGGGTTCTGGGTGGAAAACGGCCAGATCGCCTATCCGGTCAATGAATGCACCATCGCGGGCAATCTGCGCGACATGCTGGGCCGGATCATCGCGGCCAATGATGCGCGCGACCATCTGTCCAGCGTGGTGCCGTCGCTGCTGGTGGAAGGGATGACCCTTGCCGGGGAATGACGCCGATCTGGCGCTGCTGCACGAGGCCGCGCTGGCGGCAGGCCAGATCGCCCTGCACCACCGCGCCGCCGGGGCAGAGGTATGGGCCAAATCGGGCGATCAGGGACCGGTGACACAGGCCGATCTGGATATTGACCAGATGCTGCATGACCGGCTGCGCGCCGCGCGCCCCGGCTATGGCTGGCTGTCCGAGGAACGCGCCGACAACACTGACCGGCTGGGGCGCGAGCATGTGTTCATTGTCGATCCCATCGACGGCACCCGCGCCTATGTCGACGGGCAAAAGGGCTTTGCCCATGCGCTGGCGGTGCTGCGCGCGAGCCAGCCGGTGGCGGCGGTGGTGCATCTGCCCGCAGCCGGGCTGACCTATGGCGCGGCGCGCGGCGGCGGGGCATGGCTGAATGGCACGCGGATCAGTGTCAGCGCGCGCAAGGCGCTGACGGGCGCGCGCATGCTGGCCACGCGCAGCCAGCTTGACCCGTCGCACTGGCCCGGCGGCGCGCCTTTTGTGGACCGGCATTTCCGGCCCTCGCTGGCATGGCGGCTGGCGCTGGTGGCCGAAGGGCGGTTCGATGCCATGCTGTCGCTGCGCAAGACATGGCATTGGGATATTGCCGCAGGCGCGCTTCTGGTGGCAGAGGCAGGCGGGGTGGTCACCGACGGGGCGGGGCGGGCCTTGCGCTTCAACACCGAAGACCCGCGCTCTGACGGGGTGATCGCGGCGGCAGGACCAGTGCATCAGGCGCTGATCGCGCGCCGAAATCCCAAGGCCTGAAGCGGCAACACGGATATGCGCTGATTTCATCTTGCCGCAAATACTCGCGCCGCAGGCAGCGGGCCGTCAGGCGCGCTTCCTCCCAGACACGGCAAAACCAAGGCAGACAATGCCCACCGCCCCTTGCGCGGAACCAAGGCCGCCGCGCCGCGCCCGTCCGCGCCCCGGAGGGCGGGCGCGGCAAGCTTTCGTCAGGTGGCGAACACCTAAAGCATTTCGGCTTTTCGTTGAATCGCCTTCAATGCCTTAACCTTTTGTTTTGTCGCAATTTCGAACCGACAAAGTCTGTCAACTTTTTCTG